>JAPPBA010000066.1 GCA_026705295.1 Candidatus Palauibacter australiensis | reverse complement strand
TTCCTAAGTTCAACGATCACAGTCAGATCCGAACTGGATGGCACCCGTTGGTGCAGCGGTACATCCGGCTCTGCAACGAGGAACGGATCGAAATCGCCGGCATCGAATTCGTGCGCGACGCGTGGGGCCACCGTTACACCTACGACATCAACGGGACGACCAACTACAACCAGACGCTCGGCGCCCGGATCGGCGTCGACGGCATGGGCGAGGTCGCCCGCTACGTACGCCGAACGGCGGTGCCGGCCCGACGGCGCCGGCGCATCGCGTCCTGACCTGGGGCGTACTTCCGTCCACACGAGTACGTTCCCGCGGGAACGTCGGGGTGAGGCCTCCTCGGTGGACACGATGTTAGCGTAGAGGGGAGATCCTTCTGGAACGCGGCTTGAGCGAGGCGGCCATCGACGGATGAAGAGCGGGCGGCGCCGGCGAGCCACGGCGCAGGGCGGGCTGTGGAAGGGGCTGAATCCCGGGATGGCGGTGGCCGCCAAGGGCGTCGTGCTCGTCTTCGTCCTCGCCACGGTCTGGGACGTGGATGCCGCGGGGGCCGTGTTCGGCCGCGTCCGCGCCTGGATCGAGGGCACGCTCGACTGGTTCTACGTCCTGACCGTCTGCGCCACCCTGTTCACCTGCCTGTTCCTGGCGTGCAGCCGGTTCGGCAGGATCCGGCTCGGCGATGAGGATTCCTCGCCCGAGTTCAGCAGGTTCTCCTGGCTCGCCATGCTGTTCTCGGCAGGTATCGGGATCGGAGTGCTCTTCTTCTCCATCGCCGAACCGATCTTCTACTTCGACAACAGCCAAGCCGCCGGGTACCCCAACAACCCGATCGCGGACATGGCGGGCGCCGAGGCGCTGGACGAGCGGCGGGCCGCGCACGCCATGCGCGTCACCTATTTCCACTGGGGCGTCCACGGCTGGTCCGCGTATGTCCTGGTCGGGCTGTGCCTGGCCTACTTCGGATACCGCAAGAAGTTGCCGCTGACGCTGCGCTCCGCCCTGTACCCCCTCATCGGCGACCGGATCTACGGCCCGATCGGCGACCTGGTGGATCTGCTGGCGGTGTTCGGCGGAGTCTTCGGAATCGCGACCTCCCTCGGCCTCGGGGCGAGCCAGATGGCCGCCGGACTCAACGTGCTGACCGGCGTCGATCCGGGTCTCGTCACGCAGGTTGCGCTCATCGCCGTCATCTCGGGGGCGGCCACGTTGTCGGTCGTATCCGGCGTGAGGCGCGGGATCCGCCGCCTGTCGGAGTGGAACATCGGCCTGAGCGTTCTCCTTCTCGGGTCCTTCCTCTTCCTGGGCCCCTTCACGTGGATCGTCACCTTCGTCGCCACCTCCGCCGCCGAGTACCTGTGGCGCGCGGTGCCCATGGGATTCTGGATCGCCGATGGCCCGGGACAGGCCGCCTGGCAGAACGCCTGGACGATCTTCTACTGGGGCTGGTGGATCTCCTGGGCGCCCTTCGTCGGCACGTTCATCGCCCGCATCTCCCGCGGGCGCACCCTGCGCGAGTTCGTCCTGGGCGTGCTCATCGTCCCGACGGGCCTGGCGCTGGTGTGGTTCGGAGTCTTCGGCGGCAACGCCATCCACCTGGAACTCACCGCCCCGGGCGGCGCCGGCACGGCGGGGATCATGGAACTGGTCCGGGGCGGGAACTACGAAGCCGCGCTCTATGCGACGATCGACCGGATGAGCGACACCGGCTGGCTCGCCTGGGCCATGTCCGCCATGGCCACCGTCCTCGTGGCGACCTGGTTCGTCACTTCTTCGGACTCCGGCACCCTGGTCATCACCACCTTCCTGAGCATGGGCGACCCTCACCCGCCGCGGCGTTTCCGCATCGTTTGGGGGCTCGGCGTGGGCGCGGTGGCCGCCGTGCTGCTGCTCGCCGATGGCCTCCAGGCTCTGCAGACGGCCGCCATAGCCGCCGCCCTGCCCGTGAGCGTCGTGTTGCTGTTCATGATCGCCGGACTGCTCAGGTCTCTGGCGCGCGATCCGTAGCGAGCAGCGAAGGCCGCTCCGCCGGTCAGACGCCGGGCATCGCCTTGATGTCGGGACACGCGAGTAACGACGCGTCCGCCGTGACCAGGGTGCGATCGTGCACCATGGCGGTGGCCGCGATGAAGCGGTCGGCCGGATCACCCTGGCCGAGGCGGATGCTGCGGCTACCGAACGCGATGTCGAACGTCAGCGGGATTTCGGTCATGGGCCGTACGGTCAGGGCCGTACGGATCCAGCTCCAGGGATCCGGCTTGAGGAGCACGCGTCCCTTCTCGGCGAGCACCAATGCTTCCCAGACGCTCACGGGCGACAACGCCAGGGTGTTCGCCGGCTCGGTCAGTTCGCGGCGGGCCCGGCGGGAGAGCCGATCCGGATCCAGCAGGCTCCAGAGCCAGATGTGGGTATCGAGGAGCAGCTTCACCGCGTCCGACCGTCGCTCGGATCGGCGGCCTCCGAGCGAAGCGCGGTCCACTCGGAGGGATCCATCGCCGGAGAGAGGATGTCGCCGACGATCTCACCCACGTCGCTCATGGCGCCCAGCCACGCTCCGCCGCCGGTCCGGGGATCCGCCGCCTCGGGGGCGGTGTTCGGGACGTTCGGCGTCACCTCGTAACCGGCCGCCATCCGGGCACGCTCGCGCACGACGCCGAGCGTGGGCTTGGGGACCGCGTGGCGGGCGAGCAGGTGCCGCAGTTCGCCCTCCAGAGAGCGATGGTTGGCCTTCGCCTGCCTCTTGAGCGCGGCGATCACATCGTCGTCCACGTTCCGAATCGTAAGTGCTCCCACGTGTGCTCCTCCTGCGTCAACTCTCGATGACGGCGGAATGTAGGTAAATCGGCTTCATTATGACAGCACGCTTCTCGGCGCCGGAGAGGGAGCGTCCCGCGGGAACATCAGGTCCCGGTGAGCCTCACCTCTCCTGCTCCTCCTGTCCCCACACCGTCCCCCGGCGTACGATCCCGTCGATATGCGCGCAGATGCTCCCCCACCTTGTCGCCGACGGTGATCCGTTGCGTTTATGGGCCTTGTCCGACCTGCACGTCTCCCATGCGGAGAACCGGGAGGCGTTAGAGAATCTGCCCGCCTTTCCCGACGACTGGCTGATCCTGGCCGGCGACGTGACCCACGGCGCGCAGCGACTCGAATGGTGCCTTGCCCAACTGACGCCGAAGTTCCGGCAGGTCGTCTGGGTCCCCGGAAACCACGAACTCTGGACGATCCCGGATGCGCCTCCCGGGCTCCGCGGCGTCGCCCTCTACGAGCACCTCGTCGGGATCGCCCGCACCCACGGCGTTCTCACTCCGGAAGATCCCTACCCGGTGGTGGAACTGCGGGACGGGCCGGTGCTGATCGCGCCGCTGTTCCTGCTCTACGACTACAGCTTTCGACCCGGGCACGTCCGGCGCGACGAGGTGGTTCGGTGGGCTCGGGAAACCCGCGCGGTCTGCTCCGACGAAGTGATGCTGCATCCCGACCCGTGGCCGGATCGGGACTCCTGGTGCGCCGCCCGCTGCGAGGACGCTGCCGCCCGGCTCGCGTCGCATCCGGCCGACCTTCCGAAGCTCCTGGTCAATCACTATCCGCTCGAGGAACAACACGCCGTGCTGCCGCGGATTCCCCGCTTCACCCCGTGGTGCGGGACCCGCCGGACGCGGGGCTGGCACCGCCGGTTCAACGCGTGCGCGGTGGTGTACGGCCACCTTCACATCCGGGACACGCATTGGCTGGATGGCGTGCCCTTCCAGGAGGTCTCTCTGGGATATCCGAGGCAGTGGGACCGCCAGCGGGGGATCGCCGCCTACCTGCGGGAAGTCACCCTGGCGCACTCCCCTTCCCGACGTCGTCAGCGGAACGTGCGGCGCAGCGGGAACTCGTAGATGTCGTCGCCGAACCACTTCCTGGTGGTGCTACCGGTGGCTTCCCATTACGTGCGGATACACAGCCTCGACGGCGCGGCGAGCGGCGGCGCGGGCGGCCTCCGCGTCGGTTCTCGAATAGAAGCCGGTCGGCGTGAGATCCTCCGCTCCGTAGAACGCAAGTTCGCGGTCCCGGCGGAGGTGGCGGGACGCGGCCGCCAGTGCCTCGGCCTCGCCGATCAGGTCCTCGGGTAACCTGTCCTTCTCCGCGAGCAGGACGCCGGACACATCGTGCACGCGGGGCGGGTCGACGCCGCACCAGCGCAGCAGCCCCTTGAGCGCCAGTTCCAGAATCTCCTGCGATTCCCGAACCACATCCGGCCAGCCCTCCCCCTCGAACAACACGTCCAGGGCCTTGAGCCGAAGTTTCGCGCGCCGGAGATAGTCCTCGGCAAGCTCTACGTTGCGCATCAACCGGCCCGAACCCAGTACGGCTGCCCGTGAAGGAGGCGGCGCGAGATCCGGCCCGCCGATATCATGCGCCGGACATCCGCGAGCCGTTCCGACACCGACCAACCCCGTTCGTGCAGGACGAGTCCGTCGGTCGCCACCTCCGCCCACGTGCCGGAAGGCACGGCTCCCTTGGGCGGCAGGTGGACAAAGTGTGGCTCGACCTCGTGGCCGCGCCAGTAGAGCGCCGGCTCGCGGTCCCACCGCCCGTACAGCTCCCGCGTGATCGGGAGACGTTCCTCGACGATCAGCAGGACATCGAAGTCGGAGGCCGCCCCGCTCTCGCCGCGCACCCAGGAGCCGAACGCGACGACGCCGACCAGCGATTCCCCAAGCAGCCGGGCCGCGCGTTCGATCAACCCCGAAGCCTCGGGATCCGGCGCGGCGCCCGGCGACGCCAGCTTGCGGGCGCAGTACTCGTTGAGCGACAGAGACGCGTCCCGCGCGGCCGTCCGCAGCGCACCGTGGAGGCCGGGGTCGATGCGCAGGACGAAGCGGCCCGAAGGGTCGGACTTCCCTGTAGTATCATATGACATATCCAGATGATATCATTTCTTTCGCGTCGCGTCGACCCTTGAGTGCGGCGGCAGCCCGTGGTAGGAGGCGCCGAGTCCTACGAGGCGCGCTGCCGCCGCTGCCACGACGTGCCCCAGCGGGATCGCAGCCAGACGGAGCTGTTGCTGCGGCGCGAAGCGGAGGGCTGGGAAGGCGTTTAGCCGGGGACGCGGAGGATGGGATAGACCTCGCCGGGGCGCAGCCGGTCCGCGAGGAAGCCCCAGTTCGCAAAGCCGTCGTCCGACTGCGGCTCCACCAGGCTGAACAGCAGGCGTCCGAGCGGCCGGTCCGTCCGCGCCAGCATGTCTCCCGGGGTCGGGGTGACCCGGGCCGCCTCGTAACGGCCGAACAGCGTCTGCTCGTTACGGCCCTGGAACGGCCGCTCGGCCGTCTGCACCGAGTCGATCCGGAACGCCTCCACCTCGAGGGGCGACGCCCGCGCCGGTTCGAGTCCGACTCCATGCGCGGCGAGCCGGGTCAGGACATCGCCCAGATCCGCAGGAATCAGATAGGCCTCCGGCACGCGCTCCAGCAACGTCGGTTCGAACGTGCCGTACTCGTACATCGTCTCGACGTACTGCGTGTCCGCGCGCAAGAGCAGCGGGCGCCCGGTGAGGGGGTGCACCTCCTCGACGGTGGCGCCCATGAGGATGTCGACCGGCGTGGCCGAGCGCTGGGGGACGGCGCGCAGCGCGAGCGAGTCGCCCGTCACCGCGGCGGCATCGGCATCGGCGACGATGCGCCGCACCTCCCCCGCGTGCTCATGGACGTATTCGAGGATCTCCTCCACGAAGTAGAGCGTCGCGAGCACGCGCTCCTCGAAACTCGCGTAGGAGTAGGCTTCGCTCAGGATCGCGATCCGGTTGCGGAGACCGATGTAGTTGTTGTTGAAGCGCGGCCGGTGGTCGAAGGTGTACCAGCCGGGCGCCTCCCCGCCGCGCGCGAACGCGTTCCCGTAGTAGTAGTACTCCCAGCCGTACTTCTCCCGGATCTCCCCGGTCACGTGGGGGAACAGCCCCTCCCTCAGGAAACCGTCGATCTCCGCCGGCGTGTTCGGGTGTAGCGGAGGCGAGTACGTGAGGTGGTAGGCGTGCTGCGTCCCGTTCGTCGTGTGCAGGTCGACGGCCACGTGCGGATCGTACGCGCCGAACAGCCGCGCCACCGACCGCGCCTCCGGCGAGTCGAGCTTCATGTGGTCGCGGTTCAGGTCGTAGCCCTGCGCGTTCGGCCGCTGGCCCATCCCTCCGACCGGCCCGTGCTGACGGCCGCGGTTCGTGAGAAGCACCCGTTCGTTGCCGTCCGCGTTGTAGATCGGCGCGATGAGGAGGACCATCGACTCCCGCCACTCGCGGTGACGCCCGGCGAGGAGGTCGCGCAGCAGCATCTGCAGCGCCTCCTTCCCGCACACCTCGCCGGCATGGATGTTGCCCTGGAGGTAGACGACCGTCTTTCCCGAAGCGCTGACGGACGCCGGACTCGGATCTTCCACGTCGCCCACCACGACCATGGGGATCGGCCGTCCCTCGTTCGTATAGCCGTAGGTCGTGTAGTGGACCGAGCCATCGCGCGCCGCGGCCCGCTCCAGGAAGTCCACGACATCGGCGTACGAACTCGTCTCCCGGTACTCCGTTCGCTCCGCGCGGGTGAGAAACGCTTCGCCCACCGGCGCCGGACCTCCGCAGGCCGCGACCGCCCCCGCAACCGCCACCCACCCAAGTACGCGCACGCGCATCCGAACCTCCTCCACTCAGAAACAGTGCCGTCGCCGGCTACTCCTCGGGACCGGGCCGGTTGGCCCATGCGGCCACGCTTGCGGCCACCTCGTCGGCCACTTCCTCGTTCGTGCGGGCGCTGCGCTTGAGGACGCGGAAGGAGTGGTCGGCGTCCTCGAGCCGGTGCAGCGTGGCGAGCGGGTCGAGCGCGGCGCACGTCTGTTCGATCAGATCCCAGCGGGCGAGGGCGTCGCGGGTCCCCTGCAGGAAGAGCATCGGCACCGTGACTCCGTTCAGGTGGGCCGCCCGCTCGGCGGCGCGCTCCGCACGGCCGGGCGCATGGAGCGGGAACCCGAAGAAGACGAGACCGCGCACGCCCGGCAGCGGTGTCTCGGCGGCGGCGGTCGAGGTCATGCGGCCGCCCATCGACTTGCCGCCCGCCAGCAACGGCAGCCCGTCGGCCAGGGCGGCGGCCTTCGCGACGGCGGCCCGCACCGTTTCGACGAGAACCGCCGGGCGGTCGGGGGGCCGGCGGCGGCCGGAGAGCGCCCGCGCCTCCATGTAGGGGAAGTGGTAGCGAAACGACGCGATCCCCCGCCCCGCCAGCCGCTGCGCCATGTCCGCCATGAACGGGTGCTCGATCCCCGCCCCGGCCCCGTGCGCGAAGGCGAGCATGGCGCGCGGCTCCGGCGGCCGGACGAGCAGCGCGGACACTTCGCTCACGCGCAGGGACACGAACTGGGCCTGCTCGGGAAAGCGATGCGTCTCTCCGACCTCGCCGGCCGCTCGGGGAACAGACCGGTTCACGGCGACTTGGTGTCCGGCTGGTCGCGCGGTTCGTGTGCGGCGACCGGGCCTGTCCAGCGGTCGGTGGGATCGAGTTCTTCTTCCATCTTGGGATCGCGCGGGGCCGGGATCCGGAGGGCCAGCCACAGGGCGACGGCGGATGCCGCGGCCCCGACGAGGAACGGGCTTTGGATCGAATACAACTCGAACAGGTGGCCCGCAGCCAGCGGCGCCAGCACGCGGCCCGTCCCCCCGGCCAACTGGCTTCCGCCGAACACGGACCCCTGCGAGTGCTCGTCCGTGTTCCGCGAAATCAGCGCGTGGAGCGCCGGAAAGATCAGCCCCGTGGCCGCCGCCCAGCTCGGCACGAGAAGCCAGAGTTGCCAGCGGTCGGCCAGGAAGGGGATGGCGCCAACGCCCAGGGCGAGCAGCGCGCACCCGGCGCGCACGGTGTTCGGTTCGCCGAACCGCTTCACGATCCGACCCACGAGCCCGCCGCGCACGATCACGGTGACGCCGCCCGCCAGCGTGAACACGAGGCCCATGTCCGCCGCCGTCATCGCGAACACGCGTTCGGTGTACAAGGCCAGAACCGACGTCATCGAGGTGAAGCAGGCGAGCGTCAGGAAATACACCGCGAGGAGCAACCACAGCGGAAACCGCGTCAGTGAGTCCAGCCACATGCCGACGGTCGCGGCCTCCCCCTTCGACGCGTCGGCCCGGCCGGAGCGGAAGTGCCGCGACTCCGGCAGCAGAACCATCGCAGCCATCAGGTTCAGCAGGCACAGCCCGCCGGCCACGTAGCCGGGCGCCCCGAGCCCGAAGCGGCTGAAGAACCCGCCGATCGCCGGTCCGAGCATGATCCCGAGGCCGGACGCGGCCCCGATGAAGCCGAGGCCCCGGGCCCGTTCCTCACCCTCCGTGGAGTCCGCGACGTATGCCTGCGCGATCCCGAGCGTCCCGCCGGCGGCGCCCGCCGTTGCACGCGATATGAGGAGGAGCCACAGGTTGTCCGCGAGCGCGAACAGGAGGTACGAGAGCGCCGACGCCAGCAGCCCGATGAGGAGGAGGCGGCGGCGTCCCACGCGGTCGGAGAACCTGCCCCATATCGGCGCCGACACGAGTTGCGTGATGGAGAACGAGGCAATGATGAGGGTGACCCAGCGCGGCGAAGCGCCCAGTTCCTCGGCGTAGAAGGGGAGGAGCGGGAGCACGATGCCGAAGCCCATCATGTCCACCATCACCGTCCCGAACAGGACGCCGAGCCCGGAGCGTCTCAGCATGCGGTTGCGGCGGTCATCCCGTGCTTCAAGCCGAATCTCCTCCCTGCTCGGACCATGCCCGGACCGGGTCGGCCGGGGGCGCGAGGCGCGGCGCGGGCGGCCGCATGAACGCTGTGCTCACGACACCCCGGACGATCCGCGCGTTGCGCTTCCGGCGGCCGAGACCGTGGCGCAAAACTCACTGTCCGTCGGGTGGGAGCGGGGATAGTTTGCCCCTCCACCGGACGCCGGGACAGCCCCGGGTCCCGGAACGCCCGTGGGAAGGCCTCCAGCAATCTTCAGACTTCATCTTCGGAACGGTTTCTCAGAGGAAGGGATTCATGGCTGACACGCTGATTCGATACGCGGCCGAGGACGGCGTCGCCGTTTTCACGATCGACGATCCGCCCGCGAACACATACACGTACGAGATGATGCGCGACCTGGACGACGCGATCCTGCGCGCGCGTTTCGACGAGAACGTCCACGTCATCGTCATCCGGGGCGAGGGAGACAGGTTCTTCTCCGCCGGGGCGAACATCAAGATGCTCCAGACCTCGGACCCCTACTTCAAGTACTTCTTCTGCCTGCACGCGAACGAGACGCTGAGCCGCCTCGAACACACGCCGAAGCTCGTGATCGGCGCCCTGAACGGGCACACGGTCGGGGGCGGACTCGAGATCGCGCTCGCCTGCGACATCCGGATCGCCCGCCGGGACGCGGGGAAGATCGGACTGCCGGAGGTCAACCTCGGCGTCCTCCCGGGGACGGGCGGGACGCAGCGGCTCGGCCGGCTGCTCGGGAAGCCGAAGGCCATCGAGCTGATGGCGGAGGGCCGCACGTTCGGGTTCGAGGAAGCGCTGGAACTGGGGCTCGTGAACAAGGTGTTCGAGGGAGATGACGAGGGGTTCCACGCACAGGTGATGGAGTACGCGCGGCAGTTCACGCCGCCCCACAAGGCGTCGCGCGCGGTGGGCCGCATCAAGCGGTCGGTGTGCAGCGGCGTCGAGGTGCCCTTCTCCGAGGGCCTCGCGATCGAGCGGGAACTGCAGCAGCTCCTCTTCCAGGGCGACGACGCGCGCGAGGGTCTCGCGGCCTACGTCGAGCGGCGGGCGCCCGAGTTCGCGGGCCGCTGAGTACCCCGGGAACGCCGAGCGCGCCGCGGAAACGGGTGGAACCCGGGGGGCCGGAGGAGGCCAGGTGAGCGGCGCGGATCGCACCCCGGTCATCATCGACGCCGTCCGTACGCCGGTGGGGCGCGCGGGCGGCGCGCTGTCGTCCATCCGGGCCGACGACCTCCTGGCGCACGCGATCCGCGCCCTCGTGGCGCGGACCGGCGTCCCGGCCGACCGCGTCGAGGACGTGATCGCCGGGTGCACGAACCAGGCCGGCGAGGACAACCGCAACGTGGCGCGGATGGCCGGGCTCCTGGCCGGACTCCCCGTCGAGGTCGCGGGCCAGACCGTGAACCGGCTCTGCGGGTCCGGGCTGCAGGCGGTCGTCACCGCCGCGCACGCGATCCGGGCCGGCGAGGGCGACGTGTTCATCGCGGGCGGCGTCGAGAGCATGTCCCGGGCGCCGTGGGTCATGCTGAAGACGGACCGGGCCTTCTCGCGCGTGCCGCCGAAGCTCGCCGACACCACGGTCGGGTGGCGCTTCGCCAACCCGGCCATGCCCGAGCCGTGGACGATCCCGCTTGCCGAGACCGCGGAGGTCGTGGCGGAGGATCACGGCGTCGGGCGCGGGGAACAGGACGCCTTCGCGGTGGAGAGCCAGCGCCGCGCCGCCGCCGCGATCGAGGCGGACCGGTTCGCGGACGAGATCGTGCCCGTCAACGTCCCGCAGCGAAAGGGTGCCCCGGTTCGCGTGGGAGGCGATGAGCACCCGCGCCCCGGCACAACCCCGGAGCAGCTCGCCCGCCTGCGCGCCGCCTTCCGGGTGGACGGCACCGTGACGGCCGGGAACGCGTCCGGGATCAACGACGGGGCGGCCGCCGTCCTCGTCGCGAGCCGGGCCGCCGCGGACGGACTCGGCCTCGAACCCCTGGCGACCGTCGGGGCTTCGGCGGTCGCCGGCGTGGAGCCGCAGCGGATGGGCATCGGACCCGTGCCGGCCACCCGCAAGGCCTTGCAAAGATCTGGACTTACGGTCGATGACCTCGACCTGATTGAACTCAACGAGGCGTTCGCCGCGCAGGCCCTGCCCTGCATCGCCGAGCTTGGCCTCGATCCGGCGCGGGTGAATGTGAACGGGGGCGCGATTGCGCTCGGCCATCCCCTCGGGTGTACGGGCGCCAAGATCCTCACGACGCTCGTCCACGAGATGCGGCGGCGGGACGCATCCCACGGGCTCGTCACGATGTGTATCGGGGTCGGCCAGGGGATCGCGCTCCTCGTGCACCGCGAAGCGGAGACGGCATGAAGCGGGGAGGCCCGGCATGAGCGAGGCACACGTCTTGATGGAGATCGAGGACGGCGTGGGGACGCTCACGCTGAACCGGCCGGACAAGCTCAACGCCTTCATCGGGGAGATGCGGGGCCAGATCGCGGGCGGGATCGAGACGCTCGGCGCGGACGATGGAGTGCGCGCGGTCATCATCACCGGAACCGGACGCGCGTTCTGCGCCGGCGCCGACGTCAAGTACCTCACCCGCCTCATCGAAACGCGGGCCATCGACGAGGCCGTTTCCCTCGTCGAGGCGGGTCGGCGGGTCGCGGCGGCCATCCGCGGGATGCCCAAGCCCGTGATCGCCGCGGTGAACGGGCCGGCGGCGGGGGGCGGCGCGAACCTCGCCCTCGCCTGCGACCTGCGGCTCGCCTCCGAGACGGCGTCGATCGGCCAGACCTTCAACCGCATCGGCCTCCACCCGGACTGGGGCGGGACCTACGCCGTGCCCCGCCTCGTGGGTCCGGCACGCACCGCGGAACTCTTCTTCTTCGCGGAGATGGTTCCGGCCGCCGAGTGCGAGCGGATCGGGCTCGTGAACCGCGTGGTCCCCGCGGACGAACTCATGCCGCTGGCCCGCGAGTGGGCGCGCACGCTGGCGCGGAAGCCGGCGCTGCCCCTGCGGCTCGCGAAGGAAGCGGTGCAGCGCTCCCTCTCGTCCAGCTTCGACGAGATGATGGACTACGAGACGGCGGCGCAGAAGGCCTGCTTCGAGTCCGCGGACGCGCTTGAGGGCGTCCGGGCCTTCGTGGAGAAGCGGCCGCCCCGGTTCGGAAGCGGCGGCGAGGAGGAACGCCCGGAAGCGACGGAGGGGGGTGCGCGTGCCTGAGACCGTCACGGTGCGGCCGGCCCGGGTCGGCGACATCGACGAACTCGTCGCGATGTGGACCCGCTACATGCGGATTCATGCCCTCAATCCCGCCTACCGGCGGCTCCGGACGGACGCGATCGAGACGCGCGCGGGCATGTTTCGCCGTCACATCGAAGAGGCCACGAGCGTCGTCTTCGTGCTGGAGGCGGAAGACGGCGGCCTCGACGGCATGCTCGTCTGCTTCGTGGAGGAGAACGAACCCCTGTTCGACCCGCCCCGCTACGTGCGCATCCAGACGCCGTTCGTGAGGCGGGAGGAGCGGCGCAAGGGGAACCTGCGGCGCCTGCTGCGCGCCGCCTTCGAGTGGGCGGCGGACTGGGACATCCACGAGGTGCGCCTCTTCACCGGAGCGGACAACCTGATCGCGAACGCGCTCGCCGACGACCTCGGCTTCGAGGCGGTCGAGGTCGTGCGCCGCTACTCGCTCCGCCCCGAACCGGAAATGAACCCGGAGGACTGGCTCGAATGACGGCGCGTCCGGCGCTGGCCGTGCTCGGGGCCGGCACGATGGGACACGGGATCGCCCAGGTCGCGGCGATGTCCGGCTACGACACCCGGCTCTTCGACGTGATGCCCGAGGCGCTGGATACGGCGCGCGGGCGCATCGAGGCCAACCTCCGCAAGGGGATCCAGCGCGGGAAGGTCACGGCCGAAGCGCGCGACCGGGCACTCGACGGGTTGTCATACAGCCGGTACCTGGGTGAAGCCGCCGATGGGGTCGGGATCGCAATCGAAGCCGTGCCCGAGAAGCTCGATCTCAAGCAGAAGGTCCTCGCGCGCTGCGGGGAGGCGGCCGCCGACGACGCGTTGCTCGCCACCAACACCTCGTCCCTTTCCATCACCGCCCTCGCGGAGGGACTCCCGTCGCCCGACCGCGTCATCGGGATGCACTTCTTCAACCCCGTCCACATCATGGCGCTCGTCGAGATCGTGCGCGGGGCGGAGACGTCCGATGAAACCGTGGGGAGGGCGCGCGAGGTCGCCGAACGCCTCGGGAAGACGCCGATCGTCATCGCCGACTCGCCCGGGTTCGCCTCCTCGCGGCTCGGGCTGGCGCTCGGGCTGGAGGCGATCCGCATGGTGGAGGAAGGCGTGGCGAGCCCCGAGGACATCGACACCGCGATGATGCTCGGCTACCGGCACCCGATGGGACCGCTGAAACTGGGAGACCTCGTCGGACTCGACGTCCGGCTGGACATCGCCCGCTACCTGCACGAGGCGCTGGGGTCGCCGGTGTTCGAACCCCCCGCCCTGCTCGAGCGCATGGTGGCGGCGGGCCGCCTCGGCCGGAAGAGCGGACGCGGCTTCTACCGCTGGGACTGACGCCCGGAATCAGGAGACACTCGTGAGCAACGTACAGACCGCCCCGCAGACATCCTCGGCGCACGCCGCCGATCCCGCGCACGCGGCGACATCCCGCACGCGGAAGCTGACCGCGGCGCAGAGCGACTACCTCTATCCCTGGGTCCGTCCCTACTACGGCGAGCCTCTCGCGCTCTCGCGGGGCGAGGGCGTCTGGCTCACCGACGTGGACGGCGATGAGTACCTGGACCTGTTCGCGGGCATCCTCACGACATCGGTCGGCCACTGTAACCCGGCGGTCGTCGAGGCGGCGCGCGCTCAGATGGAGCGGCTGGGGCACACGTCGGCCCTTTACGTGACGGAAGGCCAGATCGAGGCCGCGCGCGCGCTGGCGGAGATCGCGCCGGGCGCCCTCCGGACGAGCTGTTTCACAAACAGCGGCACGGAGGCGGTGGAGTCGGCGGTCGCGACGGCGCGCCTCTACACGGGGCGGCACGAGATCGTCGCGCTGCGGCTCTCCTATTCGGGGCGGAGCACGCTCACGAGCCACATGACCGCGCAGGGCGCCTGGCGCCTGCCCGGCGGGGGCGTCGACGGGATCGTCCACGCCCGCTCGCCGTACCTCTACCGCTCGCTGGTCGGCGCGGGTCCCGAGGCGACGGACTTCTTCATCGACGACCTCGTGGAAGTCATCGAGACGACGACCGGCGGGAAGCCGGCCGCCTTCTTCGCCGAGACGATCCAGGGCGTGGCGGGCGTCATCGTGCCGCCGCCGGACTACTTCCGGCGGGCGGCGGAGGTGATCCGAAGCTACGGCGGCCTCTTCATCATCGACGAGGTGCAGGCGGGGTTCGGGCGGACCGCGGACCGCTGGTTCGGGATCGAACACTGGGGCGTCGAGCCGGACATCATGGTGATGGCCAAGGGGATCGCGAACGGATTCCCCGTCGGGGCGACCGTCACGCGGCCCGAGATCGCCGAAGCCTGGCAGGGGCCATCGATCTCCACGTACGGGGGCAACTCGATCTCCATGGCGGCGATGCGCGCCACGCTGGGCGTGATGAAGAGCGAGAACGTGCCGGCCCGCGCCGCCGAGCGGGGCGCGCAGCTTCGCGCCGGACTCGAAGAGTTGAAGCGCACGCACGACTGGATCGGCGAGGTGCGCGGCATGGGGCTGATGCAGGGCATCGAGATGGTCGCGGACCGCGACGGGAGGGCGCCGGACGGCGAGCGGGCCGGGGCGCTGCTCGAGGCGGCCCGCGAGGAGCGCCTGCTCATCGGGCGCGGCGGGCTGATCGGGCACGTGATCCGGATCGGGCCCTCGCTCCTCATTTCCGAGGACGAGATGGCGGAGGGCGTCCGCCGCCTCGCGGCCGCCTGCCGGCGGATCGACGGCTGACCCGGCGGACCGCGCGCGAGGGCACCCGGACTTGAGTCGGCTCGCCGGGCGCGTGGCGATTGTGACGGGCGCCGGCCGCGGCATCGGCCGGGCGCACGCGCTCGCCCTGGCGGCCGGCGGGGCGAGCGTCGTCGTCAACGACCTCGGCACGGGCGTCGGCGGCGACGGCGCCGATGGCGGGCCGGCCGAATCCGTCTGCGCCGAGATCCGGGCCGGCGGCGGCCGCGCCGTGGCCAGCCGCCACGACGTCTCCGACTGGACCGCCGCCCACCACCTCATCGCCCTCGCGGTCGAATCGTTCGGCGGACTCGACATCCTCGTGAACAACGCCGGCATCCTCCGCGACCGGGCCCTGTTCAACATGTCCGAAGACGAGTGGGACGCGGTCGTCGCCGTCCACCTCAAGGGCCACGCCGCCCCCAGCCGCCACGCGCTCGCCTGGTGGCGCGCGGAGGCCAAGGCCGGCCGCCCCCGCGCCGCCTCCGTTATCCACACCACGTCTTCCTCCGGGCTGTGCGGCAACTTCGGGCAGGCGAACTACGGGGCCGCGAAGATGGGCATCATCGGCCTCTCGAAAGTGCTCTCGATCGAGGGAGCCCCGTACGGCGTCCGCTCGAACGTGATCTCGCCGTCGGCGCGGACGCGCATGGTGGCGGGCATGACGGGCGCCGATCAGCTGGGCGAGCCGGACGAGACCGGATACGACCCGTTCGGGCCCGAGCACGTCGCCGTCGTCGCCGCGTGGCTCGCGGAGGCCGACTGCCCCGCCCGCGACCAGATCTTCCATGTCTCCGGGCGGCGAGTCCGCGTCCTGGAAGTCCCCCGCATCGCCTTCGAGGCCCGCTCCGACCGCGACCTGACGCCCTCCGCGCTCGACGAGGCTCTGAAAGACAAGCTCGCCACGCCGCTCGACGCCTTCGACCTGATTCTCGGCTGAAGCCGGCCTGCGAGAGACGACCAGCTACCGGTTGGCGGGACAGCAAAGGCACGCGAGTTTGCCCCCCCAAAAAAAGGGGGTATCGCAAGACTCGAGTGTGCGATATTGTGGCCGCCGATGTTTGTATCGTTCGCCAAGCTTCCCTGTCTACGCTGCGCGGAAGTTACGTTTGCGACCTTTCCAACCCCAAGGACGCTCGCCATGACAGCAACCGAAGCCCGCATTCAAGAACTCGCTCGCCAGCACCTCGACATCGGAAGAGATCTGGATCTCGATGCCGGTCTGCTCTCCTCCGACATCTCGTCCCTCGACGCGGTGGACTTCGTGAAGAAGGTCGGGGGGGCGTTCGGCGTTGAGATTCCCCCCGAGGAGGTTGCCAACTGGAAGAACTTGCGGGACTTGGCCGCGTTTCTCGATTCCAGCAACGGTTGAGCCCCGCCGGGGAGGTGCCTGCCTCGATCCTTGGGTCGGTTCAGCAGGCACCTCCCCGGACCATTGCCGGCGTTGAGTCGTCTCTGCCGGCAACCAGCAATCCGATCATGGAGGCACGGGTCAAGGCGACGGGCGTCGGCTTGAGGCACAGGTGGGAGCGGAAGCGCTAGCGCGTTGGCTGTCTGGCAACTACCCGAACCGCTTGCCGTGGATGAGGTGCGGCTCGACGAGGAGACGGTCACGGCGGTGCGACGGCACGGCCGGCCGGACTCCCCGCTTCGCCTTGTCTTGAGTCATGGCAACGGCCTTGCCATCGACGCCTATTATCCGTTCTGGTCCCTCCTGGCGGACGAATTCGATCTGATCGTCTACGACATCAGAAACCATGGTTGGAATGCCGTCGGTAAGCGGAGGGATCACAACATCCCGACGATGGTCTACGACCATGACGTTCTCGCCGAGGCCATCGCCGAGCGTTTTGGAGACAAACCGACAGTAGGCGTCTTTCATTCGCTTTCGACGATCGTGGCCCTGCTCTCGCTCTCCGGCCCCTACTCAGGTCTGGTTCTGTTCGATCCGCCTTTCTGCAAGCCGGCGGCGAGCGACGCGGAGTTCGACGAGGCCGCAGACCGCGCGACGGCACTGACTCGGCGCCGGTCGCGCTACTTCCGGTCCGAGGAGGAGTTCTCGGACCTTCTCCGGTACTCCCCGGTGTATGCCCGGGTGTTGCCGGGGGTGCGGGAACTCATGGCAAGGACGACCCTTACAGCGGCAGCGGATCGAGAGGGTCTCGAGCTCCGTTGTCCACGCGAGTTCGAAGCGCAAGTCTCGGAGTACGTGAGGAGCTTTGCCCCACTGTTGGACCTGAGCATGCTGTATTGTCCTACGAAGGTGATTGGGGCCGATCCGACTCTGCCGTATGCATACTTGCCCAGCTTTGACCTGAAGCACATCCAGAACGTGGATTACGATTTCATCGTCGACTCCACCCACCTTCTGCAACTGGAGAAGCCGGCGGACTGCGTCGAGATGCTCCGTCTATTTCTTCGTCAGAGCGGGCTGCCGGGAGGCTCCACCCAATGGCGCTCAGGCTCGAAGGGATAGCCGGGCAGCGAGATCCGGCGCCGTTCCTCGCCCGCGAATAGGCCGGCGAAGGAGACCGGCAGCCCAGCCTCGTAGGCGGCGGCGGTGGCCTTGAGGAAACCGTCGCAGGGGTCGTTCCCTACGGCATCGCCGGACGGCCACCGCAGGCTCGCCAGTACGAGCGGAGTGCTGCGGCTTCCTTCGTTCCCGGCGGTTTGGGCGTCGGAGGCCGGCCAGGCGTCGACGATCGCCGGAGCCAAGGACTGTCCCGGGCCGATTTCCAGCACCACTTCGACTCCTCTGTCCGCCAGAGTCGGCGCACAGGCTCGCGGTGCGGGTGGGGGGCCATCGCGCTGGAGCCAGAAGGAGGTGGCGAGCGCCTCGTCCGTCCCCAACGGGCGGCCGTCGGCGCCGCGGATTACCGCGAGGGACGGGTGTTCCAGGAGCACCTCTCTGGCGAACCGCACCGCGGCCTCCGCAGGTGACCTGGCCGCCGCCGACTCGCCCGCGGCCGCCGTCAGGCGGAGGCCGTCCTCCAGGCTGAAGATTCGGGCGGCCCGGCCCGCCGCGAACTCACCGGCGTCGAACCCTGCGACGACACTCGGTCGGATCCCGATGCTCGACCAGAGGGCGGTCAGTCCGCATTCGAGCGCATAGACGGCCGGATAGGCCCAAGCCGGATCGTCGAGATCGCCCGCGTCCACTCGGCCGAACATGATTTCCACGAGCGATTCGCCGCGTTGCTCCCGAAGCACTTCGTCGCACCGATCCAGAACCGCGCGGACCACCGGCTCGGTCCGGTAGAGCGCCGCTCCCATGCCGGTCCACCGGCCGTCCCCGCCAGGGTAGACGAAGGCGACATTCGTCGCTTCCAGCGGCTTCGGCCTGCCGTTCGCCTCGGAGAGCGCCCGGAGGCTTTCGACGAGCGATTCCCCGTTTCGGAACACGACCGCAGCGCGGTATGGGAAGTGACTCCGGCCGGTGCCGGCGGTCCATGCCATGTCGGACAGGAGCGGACCCGCCGCGCGGTCGTCGGGCTCGAGGGCGCCGTTGTGTCCGTTGACCCAGCCAAGAAAGCGTCCGGCGAGCGAACGCAAGGCGCTCTCGGACTTTGCGGAGAGCGGCAGGATTCGGGTCTGGCGCGGGTCACGCTCTTCGCCGCCCCCCGGGGACTCGGCGCCCGGCCGGGGCGCGGACACGGCCACGGGTGTCGGTGCTCCCCAGGGTCCGAGTTCTTCACGGGGCCCGGAACCGCCGCCGGGCGCAGAGTAACCCTCCACGACGACGTGCACGTTCGTCCCGGAGAACCCGAACGCGCTGACTCCGGCGCGGGCCGGCCGCCCGTTGGCCGGCGGCCACTGCGTTCGTTCGGACGTCACCCGCACGGGTAGCCGGTCCCAGTCCATCCCCGGGTTCGGCGTCTCGAAGTGCAAGTGCTTCGGAATGACTCCACCACGCATGGCGAGAACGACCTTGATGAGTCCCGCGATGCCCGCGGCCGATTCGAGGTGACCCATGTTCGTCTTCGCGGTCCCGACCAGCAGTGGGCGATCGGCGTCCCGCTCGCGGCCGTAGATCGTGGCGGCCGCCTGCAGTTCGATGGAATCGCCGATCTCCGATCCGGCGCCGTGGGCCTCCAGGTAGTCGATATCCGCGGGGTCTATGCCGGCGCGGGACAGCGCCTCCTCCATGACCTGTTCCTGCGCGGGGCCGCTCGGCATCGTCATTCCGGCGGCGGTGCCGCTGTGGTTCACCGCCGATCCCCTGATGACGGCCCAGATTCGGTCGCCGGCGGCTTCCGCTTCGCTCAGCCTCTTGAGGAGGACGACGCCGCATCCCTCGCCGCGAACGTAGCCCTGCGCCGAAGCGTCGAACGTCGCGCAGCGTCCACTCGACGCCAGGAGGCCGTGCTCGAGCAGGAGCCTGCTGAAGTTGGGGGAGAAGATCGCGTTGACTCCCCCGGCCAACGCCAGATCCACCTCGCCACGCTCCAGCGCCGTGGCCGCGGCGTGGACGGCTGCGAGCGACGCGGCGCACTGCAGCACGAAGGGCATGGCGGGGCCCATGAGTCCGAGCGTGAAGGCGACTCGTCCCACGGTTGTACTGGACATCGTGCCGACGGACCCGCCGTCCGAACCGCTTGCGATCATCAGATCCCGGTACTCGCTCGCGTTCAGCCCGGCAAAAACGCCCGTGCGGCTTCCCCTGAGATCTTCGGGATCGATCCCGGCATCCTCCAGGGCCTGCCAGCTCGTCTCCAGCAGCATTCGTTGCTGGGGGTCCATGGTCTCCGCGGCGATTGGCCGGATGCCGAAGAACCGGGCGTCGAACAGCTCGAGGCCGTTGACATAGCCGCCCCAGCGATAGGCCGGGTGTTCAGCGGCGGGATCGCCGACGCGGTCGAGCCAGTAGTCGACCCCGGTGCGACCCTCCGTGACCAGATCGGCGCCCGCCAGGAGCTGATCCCAGTAGGTCGACACGTCCGGGGCGCCCGGGAATCGGCAGGCCATGCCGACGATGGCGATACCCTGCTGCTCCGTCTCGGTCGTCGGACGGGGTCGTGCGACGGGTTTCTCAGGCGCGCGGGACGGCGCTCCGGTGAGGGCCTCGAACTCGCTGGCCAGGTGGCCGGCGAGTTCCGTGGTGTTGGGGTAGTCGAAGACGATCGTGTTGGATGTTGTGAATTCGTCTGCGAAGCCGCGGTTCAGCCGGTTACGCAACTCCACCGCCATCAGCGAGTCCATGCCCAGGTCGAAGAAGCCGACCGTCGCCGACGGCGGCGACGGGAGGTGGAGCACGGACTGCAGCTCCTGTTGGATGAAGGCCTCCAGCAGATTTCGTTTCTCTTCTGACGGAGCCTCCCGTAGCTGTGCCATCAGGCCGCTGGAGGCGGCCGGCTCGTCGGTCTGTCGTCGCCGAATCTTCCTCGTAGCCATTAGCTCTTCGAAGAACGGGGGCGGTGTCCCGAACTCCTCGCGACGATGGACCAGTCGGTCGCGGTGACCATTGGCGCGGTCACATCCTGTCTGATCAGCCGATCGAGTGCCTCGATGCCCTGTCCGGGAGTGATCCACTCCGCGGCGGTGTGGTCGAAACGCCTCCTGATTCGCTCTCTCTGCTCTTCCGCTTCCCCGATGCCCGACCAGGC
>JAPPBA010000065.1 GCA_026705295.1 Candidatus Palauibacter australiensis | reverse complement strand
GGGTCATCGTTCGCTCATCGAGATCGTAATCGTCCATCAGATCCCGGGCATCGTCGCGTTCGATGCCAATGTAGCCGGGGAAGATCTTGAGCCCATCCCGGATTTCTTCGGCGATGCGCTCCCCGAAACGGCGGTCGACCGGCTCGGTCACCGCGACGGGGGCGACGAGGATGAGCAGATCGTTCGTCTGCGCCTGGAGCGCCCGAGGCGCCGCCGGAAGGGAGAGGACGGCGACGCCGGCCGCCACCCACGGGAGAATGTTCCGCGTGCTTCTCATCGAGTACCTCGGACCGTTCGTGCAACAGACGGCGCACGGATCATAGGGCCGTGCGACACACCAAAACCGGTATCACTTCGAAACAAGGGGTTCAAGGTCGATTAACGCAAGCCGACGCCGCGCGCAAGTCGCGCCCCGCAGCCGCGCTCCGCCGATCACTGCGCCAGCTTCTCACGCACACATCCCGTGAAGCGATTAAACATAACGTTCGAGACCGATTGAATCACGCCGCCGCGGCCGAAAGATGCGAGCCGTCCGGTCAGCGCGATGGACTGCGACACCCAGATCCGGGTCCCTCCGCCGCCCGCCTCCTCGCCCTCCTCCGCTTCTACAGACTGAAGCTGGCTCAACATCGTCATTCTCACGTTGCCGCTGCCCCGTCGATCCCGCCCCTCCCCCGTCATCTTCATGTGATGGCGCCGCGCGTCGAGTTCGTCGAAGCGGATCTCGCCCAGGAAGCGCGTCCCGATGGGGCCGAGCTTGAGCCCGATCTCGCCCCGGTACGTACGCTCGTCGACCGCTTCGATGAGTGTCGCGCCCGGCAGGCACTCGACGATGCGCTCCGGATCCGTCAGGAAGCTCCAGACCTCGTCCACGGTCTGCGGGACATCGAAACTCTTCTCTATCTCGATCGCCATCGTCGTTCCTCGGGGGTTTGCGCGCGGAGTGGAGCCGGACGGGGACGGATCGCCGGTTCGCGGGCCTCGTCGGGCGTCGGCTCCGGGGGAGCGGTTATATTGCCGGGAGCGGCTCTACCGCGGATCGGCTTCCACCGGAAGCTGAGACGGCCGCGTCGCACCCGCAACCGGGAGGTCGCCGCCTTGCAACCCGACATCGCGAAGATCATCGAGGAACTCGAGGCGGCGGGGTACATCGCCGACCGGGGGATCGCGACGGCGGTCCATCTCGGCCTCGCCATGGAGAAGCCGCTCCTCGTCGAGGGGGCCGCCGGCGTCGGCAAGACCGAGATCGCCAAGGCGGTCGCCACGTGGCTCGGAGCGGAGCTCATTCGCCTCCAGTGCTACGAGGGGCTCGACCTCCCCACGGCTCTCTACGAGTGGAACTACCAGAAGCAGCTCCTCCACATCCGCCTGCAGGACGGCGGCGGCGATGCCGAGGCGGTGCAACGCACGATCTTCGGGCCGGACTTCCTTCTCGAGCGGCCGCTCCTGCGCGCGATTCGCTGCGAGACGCGCCCGGTCCTTCTCATCGACGAGGTGGACCGGGCCGACGAAGAGTTCGAGGCGTTCCTGCTCGAATTGCTGTCCGACTTCCAAGTCTCGATCCCGGAGCTGGGTACGGTCGAGGCCCGGACGCGGCCGGTCGTCGTGCTCACCTCGAACGGGACGCGCGAGCTGTCGGACGCACTGCGGCGGCGCTGCCTCTACCTGTGGATCGATTATCCCGATTCGGCGCGAGAGGTCGAGATCCTGCGGCGGCGACGCCCGGACATCGCCGCCTCCCGGGCTGGGGAGGCCGTGAAGCTGGCCCAGCAGCTGCGGCGTGAGCGGCTCGCGAAACCCCCCGGCGTGGCGGAGACGCTGGATTTTGCCGCGGCCCTCGAGCACCTGGGGCCGAATCCGCTGCGTCCGGCGACCGCGCGCGACGCGATCGGGGCACTCGTGAAGGACCCGAACGACCTGGCCAGCCTTACGGAGGAGCGGCTGGGGGAGTTGCTCGCCTCTTCGGAGGACGGGGGGAGTTGACGCCCAAGCGCATCGTCGACCTGGGCCGGCGGCTGCGCGGCGAAGGCGTGGCCTGCGCGCTCTCGGAGTCCACGGCGGCCGTCGCCGCGCTCCCGCATCTCGACACGGAGGACGTGGAGGACGTCAGAGCGGGCCTCCGCGCGGCGTTTTGCTCGAGCCCCGCGGACATCGAGATCTTCGAGCGCTGCTTCCCCGCGTGGTGGCGGGGAGCGCGGCCGTCATCCGCCGTGGAGGAGCTTCTGTCGAAGGCCGCGTCGGACCGGGGGGATCGGTCGGCCGGCGGCGCGCCTTCCGGATCGGACGGGCTCGCGGCGGCGCGCGACGATTTCGGAGAGCAGGGGCGCGACGAGGCGGACTCCCGGGAGCGTCCGATCGGCGCCGTGTACAGCGCGGCCCACTCGCTCGCACGACGCTCCTTCGCCTCGATCGGCGACGAGGAGCTGCGCGAGGTCGACGTCTGGCTGGAGCGGCTGATGGTACGGCTGTCCACGCGACGCAGCCGCCGACTCGAACCGGGCGGCCGGCGTGGGCCGATCGATGTGCGGAGGACGTTGCGGTCGCTCGTCGCTCACGAGGGCGAACTCGTTCGCCTGGCGCGGCGGCGACGGCGGCACGTGCCACCGCAACTCGTCGTCCTGTGCGACGTGAGTGGCTCGATGGAGCGATACAGCCGCTTCCTGCTGCGTTTCCTCCTGGGGTGCGGTCGCGCGCGAGACATCCAGACCTTCGCGTTCAGCACGCGCCTCACGCACCTCACTCCCTGGCTGGCCGGCGAAGAGATCGACCCCGCGCTGGACCGCCTGCGGGCCCGCGGCTGGTCGAGCGGAACGCGGATCGGCGAGTGCCTGGAGACCTTCGTGGCGCATCACGGCCAGCGGATGCTCGGTCGGCGGACGCTCGTCATCATCCTCTCCGACGGACTCGACCAGGGGGAAGTCGAACCTCTGCGGCGCGCCATGGGCTGGATTCAGCGGCGGGCGCGTCGCGTGATCTGGCTGAATCCCCTGCTCGAGAGTTCGCGCTACGCGCCCGAAGCCCGCGGCATGCGCACCGCGCTTCCGTACGTGGACTACTTCCAGTCGGGACACAGCCTCGAAGCGCTGAGGACGCTCCCGGGGCTGCTCAGATTGTGACTGGAGAAGGAAGGACGGAGTTGGAAGGCGATCGCGAATGGGACCCAGGCGATCCCGGGTCCCATTCGCGCCATCGTTCTAGGCTCGAACGCGATCCTTGAGCCCTTTGCCCGCCTTGAACGTGGGTACGTTCATGGCCGCGATCTGAATCGACTCGCCGGTCTGCGGGTTCCGACCCATGCGCGCCTTGCGGTGCCGGGTTCCGAAGGTGCCGAAGCCGGTGACCGTGAAGTCGCGGCCGGCGTCAAGCTCGACTGCAATGATCCCTGCGCCGGGATCCGTCGAGAAAATGCAGTCGATCACATCCCGCGCGCTCGCTTTGCTCAAGCCGGCCTGCGAGGCGAGCTTCGCCGCGAAATCGTCTTTGGTCATCCTGGGTTCTCCCTGTTGAAAGTAAGCTCCGACGAGCGATCCGGGCGCATAATTCGCGCACCATCGCCGGATTGCAAGTGCGGCGCGCGACTTGGTCCGAGGAAGCGTCTTGCCAGCAGGCTGCTAGTGGGCGTCCGCCGAGAAGACTTTCCGTGTCATCGTGACGCCCGCGAGCTTGAAGACCACGTTCCCGATCCGGCCGAGCAGCATGGTCGGCAAGGCCGCGGGCACCACGGTTCCCCACACGGTGCTCAGGAATCCGCTCTCTCCGCCCAGCCCGCCGACGGCGAACCGCAACACCGCGAAGATGCCGAGAAAAACGACGAAGTTGAGCAGGAGCCCCAGCGCCTGGCGGCCGGGCGATCCGGTCTCCGCATCGTAGATGCCGCCGAAGAAGATCGCAGCCACAAGCCAGAAGATGCAGATTGCGAAGAGCCAGTCGATCAATGGTGCCTCCGTGTCGGGAAAACGGGTCGGGTCGGGGACGGAGGAACATACATGGCCCCCGGCGATCCTCGAAAGTAGCTTGCCCCCGCGGCTTCAGCAGCTTGCCCCCGCGGCTTCGAACGCGGCTTCGAACGCTCCCCGGAGAGGGTCACATGAAAGCGCCGTCACTTACGCTTGGGATCGAAGAGGAATACCAGGTCGTCCATCCGGAGACCGGCGAACTCACGTCGTTCATCACCGAGATCCTCGAAGGGGATGATGAGGAGACGCGCGAGCAGATCCACCCGGAGCTTCATCAGGCCTGCGTGGAGACGGCAAGCGAGGTGTGCCGGGATGTGGGGGAGGCGCGCGAGGAGGTCGTGCGCATGCGCCGCCTCGTCAGTGGCACGGTCGCCGAGAAGGGGCTCGCCATCGTGGCCGCGGGCACGCATCCCTTCTCGACCTGGGAGCAGCAGGACATCACGCCGCTCGACCGCTACGTCGGATTGCGGGAAGATCTGCAGCAGGTTGCCGAACGGAACCTGATCTTCGGCACCCACATCCACGTGGGCATCGAGGACCGGGACTTCATGGTCGACGCGATGAACGTGTCGCGGTACTTCCTCCCCCACCTGCTCGCGCTCTCCACGAGTTCCCCGTTCTGGGAGGGGTCGAAGACGGGGCTGCACTCCTACCGCAGCATCATCTGGCGGAATTTTCCGCGCACCGGCATCCCGATGAGCTTCGGGAGCTGGAACGAGTACGAGCACTTCATCCAGACGATGGTCCGCTCGAACACGATCCCGGATTCGAGCAAGATCTGGTGGGACGTCCGCCCGAATCACAAGTTCCCGACGCTCGAATTCCGGGTGTGCGACATGTGCACGCGCGTGGAGGAAGTCGTGTGCATCGCCGCCATCTTCCAGGGGATCGTGGCGAAGCTGTGGAAGCTGCGGCGGGACAACCTCACCTTCCGCCAGTACCCCGAGGTGCTGCTCGCCGAGAACAAGTGGCGCGCGGCGAGATACGGTCTCACCGGGAAGCTCATCGATTTCGGGCGGCAGAGCGAGCACCCGGCGTCGGATCTGATCATCGAGATCGTCGAGTGGTTCCTCGACGACGTGGTCGACGAACTCGGCACCCGCGCGGAGGTGGAATACGCGCTCCGGATCCTCCGGGAAGGGTCGAGTTCGCAGCGGCAAATCGCCGTGTACGAAGAGACCGGCGACACGCGGGCCGTGGTCCGGCACCTCATGGCGGAGACGCTCGAAGGCGTCTGAGAGCGGCCCCCGCGCGACGGCGCGGGCATCCAGCGCTACATCATGCCGAGGTCCCGCGCCGTCCGATCGATGCCCGCGCGGGCCTTCGTCACGAGTTCGTCGATCTCGTCGCGCGTGATCGTGAGCGGCGGACTCGTGCACACGACGTCGCGCATGGCGCGGAACACAACCCCCTCGTCGTAGAGGTGCTCGTGGCAGAGGGCCCCCACCTGGCCCACGGGCTCGAACAACTCCCGGGTCGTCTTGTCCTTCGAGAGTTCGACGCTGGCCACGAGTCCGACGCCCCGCACTTCGCCCACGAGCGGGTGGTCGTTCAACTCCCTCAGCCGCGCCTGGAAGTAGGGTCCGGTGTCCTCTCTCACCCGGTCGACGACGCCCTCCTCCTTCATGAGCCGGAGGTTCTCCAGGGCCACGGCCGCCGCGACCGGATGGCCCGAATAGGTGTACCCGTGCGGGATCACTCCCCCTTCGGCCAGCACGCCGAACACCGCGTCGGTCATCAGCACGGCGGACATCGGCAGGTAGCCGGAGGTGAGTCCCTTGGCGATCGTCATCAGGTCGGCCTCGATGCCGAACTTCTGCGCGCCGAACCACTCCCCCGTGCGGCCGAAGCCGGTGATGACCTCGTCGCAGACGATGAGCACGTCGTTCTCGCGGCAGATGCGCTGGATCTCGGGCCAGTAGTTGTCCGGCGGCACGATGACGCCCCCGGCGCCGATGACGGGCTCGCCGATGAACGCCGCCACGCGGTCCGCGCCGAGTTCCGCGATCTTCTCCTCCACCGCCCGCGCCGCCCGCGCGCCGGTCTCCTCCGGTGTCTCGCCGGGCGCCCCCATGGCGAACCAGTAAGGGGGCATGACGTGCTCGAAGCCGGGCAGCGGCAGGTCGCCCATCGCGTGCATGGCCTCGAAGCCGCCCAGGCTGGCGGCGGCCATCGTGCTGCCGTGATACGCGTAGGTGCGACTGATGAACGTCTTCTTTTCGGGCTGTCCGCGGAGATCCCAGTACCGGCGGACGAGGCGGACGATGGTGTCGTTCGCCTCGGAACCGGAACTCGAGAAGAAGGTGTGTGTGATGGCGCCGGGCGTGAGTTCCGCGAGCACCCGCGACAGTTCGATCGTGGCCGGGGGCGCGGAACGGAAGAAGGTGTTGTAATAGGGGAGTTCGACCATCTGGTCGTACGCCGCCCGCGCGAGTTCCTCGCGTCCGTAGCCGAGGTTCACGCACCACAGACCGCCCATGCCGTCGAGGATGCGCCGGCCATCGGAGTCGATGAGGTGCCGGCCCTCCGCGCCCACGATCACGCGCGTCCCTTTCTCGGCGACGACCCGGGGGTCGATGAAGGGATGGACGTGATGGCGTCGGTCCATGTCCTGCCATTGAGCCGTGGCGGTTCCGGCGGGGTTCGCCGTGGCGGAGTTCGTCATCGCAGTCACACGTCGCCTCCTGGTGGGTTTGTCGGCGCGGACAACATATCAGCCGGCGTCGGCTCCACGAGTCCGAGCGCCGCGTGGAGGAGGACGTTGGCGCCCGCCTCCGCCTGTGCGGGCGTGATGTTCTCCGCCTCGTTGTGACTGATGCCGCCTTCGCAGGGGGTGAAGATCATCCCCGTCGGCGCGACGTCGTTCGTGTGCACGGAGTCATGTCCGGCGCCGGCCACGATCGGCATGGAGGCATAGCCGCAGAGATCCGCCGCCGCGCGGACGGCGTCGATGCACCGATCGGAAAACCGCACTGGAGGGGAGCGCCAGACGTCATCGAGCCGCCACGCCGCTCCGCGCGCGAGACAGGCGCGGTTCGCCGCCTCGCGCAGACCGTCTTCCATCTCGTCGAGGGTCGATTCGTCGGGGTGACGGAGGTCCACGCTGACGGCGACGCGCCCGGGCACGGTGTTCCGCGACGCCGGCTCCGCCGCGAGAACCCCGAAGGTCAGCCGGCCGTGCGGCGCGAAGTCGCGTTCGACGCGGCGATACGCGTCGACGAGAAACCGCCCGAACACCGCCACCGGATCCGTCCGCCGGGACAGCGGCGTCGACCCCGCGTGCGCCTCCTCTCCCGTGATCGTCAGGTCGAACCAGCGGGCGCCCTGCACGCCGGTCACCACGCCGATCTCTCGTCCGGTTTCCTCGAGAATCGGGCCCTGCTCGATGTGCAACTCGAGAGCGGCGGCGATCGGGCGGCCCCCGACGGGGAGCGCGCCGCGATAGCCGATGCCGTCGATGGCGTCGGAGACCGTGACCCCGTCCGCGTCCGTCGCGCCGAGTGCGTCCGCGAGAGTAAACCGGCCGGAAAACACGCCCGAGCCCATCATGGCGGGCGGAAAACGGGCGCCCTCCTCGTTCGTCCAGTTCACCACCTCGATCGGACGGGCCGTCCGTACCCCCTGCTCCTCGAGCGTTTCCGCGACCTCCAGCGCGGCGAGAACGCCGAGCGGCCCGTCGAACCGTCCGCCCGTCGGCTGGCTGTCGAGGTGACTCCCGAGCACGAGAGGGGGTCGGCTTTCGGCCGCCGCGTCGCCGGTCCCGTCCCGGCGGGCGAACATGTTGCCGATCCCGTCGACGGACACCGCGAGGCCCAGCGACTCGGCCCACGTTCGGAAGAGGTCGCGCGCCCGGCGGTCTTCGTCGCTCAGGGCGAGGCGATGGACGCCCCCGGCCGGAGTGGCGCCGATGCGCGCCATCTCCTCGAGGCGCCCCCGGAGCCGGTCTCCGTTCACCCGAAGTCCGGAGATCGCGGTCACGGTCCGGAACCCGCCGATGCGTGTCTCACCGTGCGTCTCATCGGCTTCAATGAGCCGGGGGCGTCGTGCCGGTGAGGACGGCGGTGACGAGGAGGAGCAGACCCGCCGCGCTCAGCTCGACGATGACGGTCGGAGGGAGACGGGGCGCATCCCCGGCCTCCGCGACCCGGCCGCGAGCGCGCCGCCAGTTGTACAAGCCGCAACCGACGATCGCGAGGACGACGAAGAGCTTCAGACTCAGCGTCCGGCCCCAGGGTTCGGTCCAGAGCGCCGAGACCGCCCCGAGATGGAGCCATGCCGCGAAGAGTCCGGTAGCGGCGATGACCGCCGCCGATCCCAGCGCGAGCGGCGAGAAGGCCGAGATCCAGTCGACGATGCGGCGCTTCGACAGCGAAGCCCCCCGGCGACGGCCGAGATACAGGACCCCGGCCATCACGGCGAGGGTGCCCAGCCACACGCCGCCCGCCACCATGTGGAAGACATCGGCGGCGATCGCCGGAGTGACGAAGTGTTCGGCGCCGACCGCATGCCCGGCCAACGCCGGCGTGTACGCGAGAAGGGCCACCCCCGCCGTGGCCGCGATCCAGCCGAATTCCGCCCGCGCGCCCCGCGCCGCGGCGAGCGCGAAGGCCAGCCCGGAGACGACGACCGCCGCGACCTGTCCGAGCCACGCCCGACCCCAGGAAGTCCCGGCTATGAGCAGACGAAGCTCCGCCCCCAGGGGTTCGAACGGATCGCGAAAGATGCTCGCTTCCGCCGCAAGGCGACCCAGGGTGCCCGCACCGGCGAGCAGTACCGCGAGGCCGCCGATCCGCGCGGCCAGCCTCTCGGGCGCGACGCCGGCGTGGTCATCCTCCTCCGGATCGAACCCGGGGAAGCGCCGGAGGACGACCAGCTTGAAGACGACGGCCCCCACCGCGACGAGGAGACCCGCGAACAGCGCCCAGCGAGAGAGCGTGCCGATCAGAAACCACATGCGATCAGCTGATCACCACCCGCCGCCAGTTCGTAATGATCTTCGGCGCGTCCTCCAGGAGGTCGTTGAGGTCGGCGATCACGCCGTTCACTATGCCGGAGAGCTCCTCGGCCCGCTGGGCGGCGCCGGCTTCGATCTCCGTCAGCACCTCCATCTGCCCGACCGTCGGTCGCGCCTGCGGGCCGGAGACCGCGCGGGAGATGTTGCGAAGCTGCTCGATGAGGCGCGGCCAGTCGCGGTAGCCCATCGACCCCGGCGGACGCCGCACTTCGCCCGACACCGCCGTCAGCTGGCTTTGGGCATCGTCGGCGACGGCTCTCACCTGTTCTTCGTTGGACATCTCCTTGCCTTCGATGGACTCGAGGAGTCCGTCGATCTGTCCGTCCAGATCGATGATCGTCCCCATCATCTCATTGAGGCGCGTCTCGAGGTCGCGTGCGCGCATGGCCGCGGTGAAGCGCTCGTCGTACACGGCCTGCGAGGCCGCCACGTTGGGGTCGCCGCGGAGCTGGAAGTCCTTCGACAGCTCCGTGCCGCCCACCTCGATCGTCGCCGTGTAGGTGCCCGGGACGGCGGGCGGGCCGGTCGGGCCGAAGAAGAAGAACCCTCCACCCGGAGGACCCTGTCCCGGAATCGGTTCCGCGCCGGTCCAGCGGAGGTCCCAGATCGCGCGGTTGACGCCCGGCGTGACGTCGCGGTGCTGGAACTCACGCACGAGCGTGCCGTTGCGGTCCGTGATACGTACGTCGACCGAGTTGCCCGCAGCCTCGGCGGCATCCTCCGAGAGATGGAAGTGGATCCACGCGCCGGGGGCGGGGTTCTCCCCCGCGAAGCGGCTCTGTCCGAAGTTGCTGGTGCGGCCCCACATCTCCCACTCCGTCGCCATGCGGATGTCGAAGAGGTGGGCGTCCTGGCCGATGGCCTCGGTCAGCTCGACCATGGGCTGGATGTCGTCGAGGATGAACGCGCCGCGCCCGTGCGTGCCGATGACGAGGTCGTTGTACTGGCGCTGGATCTTCACGCCCCGCACCGACACGCGCGGAAGGTTGCCGCGGATGTCCACCCACGTGTCGCCGCGGTCCCACGACGCGAAGATGCCGCGCTCCATGCCGACGAAGAGCAGGTCCGGGTTCGAGGGGTGCTGCCGCACGACCTTCACGTAGTCGTCCTGCGGGAGCCCGGCGGAAATATCTCGCCACGTCTGCCCGTAGTCGCGCGTCTCCCACAGGTGCGGGGTGAAGTCGTCGAGGCGGTGGTTGTCGACGGCCATGTACGCGGTGCCGGCATCCGTGGGCGACGCCTCGATGTTGCCGATCCAGGTCTCGGCGGGCAGGCCGGGCACGCGGTCGCGGACGTTCGCCCACGTCGCGCCGTTGTCGCGCGTGATCTGCACGTTGCCGTCGTCGGTGCCGACCCAGATCACGCCCGGCTCGAACTCGTCCTCGGCGATGGTGAGGATCGTGGTGTGGAATTCGGCCGCGGTGTTGTCCAGGTAGATCTCGCCGCCCGAATCGAGCTGCTTCTCCGGGTCGTCGGTCGTGAGGTCGGGGCTGATCACGTCCCACGAGTGGCCGTAGTCGTTGCTGCGGAAGACGACGTTGCCGCCCCAGTACACCGTCGCCGGGTCGTGCGGCGAGATGACGATCGGCGCGTCCCAGTTGAAACGGTACCTCGCCTGGTACATGCCCTGCCCCACCGAGCCGATCATGAGCGGCCACGGCTCGATCGACCGCATCTGCCCCGAGTTCGTGTCCGTGATGCGGAAGTAGCCGCCCTGCGCGTTCGAGTAGATGAGGTTTGGCTGGCCCGGCACCGGCACGGTGTAGAAGCCGTCGCCGCCGGAGACGGTGTAGAAATAGCCGGGCAGGATGCCGCGGCGGTCGTTGAGCCGGCTCGGCCCACACCAGTTGCCGTTGTCCTGCAGCCCGCCGCACACGTAGTACGGGTCGCGGTCGTCGACGAAGATGTGGTAGTACTGCGCAAGACTGAAGTTGCGGAAGATGTGGAAGTTGGCGCCTCCGTCGTACGACACCTGCATGCCGCCGTCCGAGCCCGAGAGGATCCGCTCGCCGTCTTCCGGGTCGATCCAGTACGCCTGGTGGTCGCCGTGCACGTCGTTGGCGATGCGGTCGAAGGTCCGGCCTCCGTCGGTCGATTTCGACAGCCCGCCCGAGAGCGTGTACAGCGTCTCGTGGTCGGACGGGTCGACGTAGACGTCGGAGTAGTAGAAGGGCCGGAAGTTGAGCTGGTTCTTGTTGTCGTTGACCATCTCCCAGGTCTCGCCGTAGTCGTCGGACATGAAGAGCGTGCCGGCGGTGGGGTATTCGGTGATCAGGTAGACGATGTTCGGACGCGACTGCGCCACGCTGATGCCGATGCGAGCCATGGGCTCGTCCGGCGTCGTCACGATCTTCTTCCACGAGATGCCGCCGTCGCGCGAGACGTAAAGCGCCGTCTCCCTGCCACCGTCGTCAAAACGCCACGGCAGGCGGCGGAAGGTCCACATGCCGGCGTAGACGTTGCGGGGGTTCGTCAGGTCGATGTCGATGTCCGAGCACCCCGTGTCCTCGTCGACGAACAGCACGTGGTCCCAGGTCTGACCACCGTCGGTCGTACGGAAGACGCCGCGCTCCCGGTTGGGGCCCCATTCGTGGCCCATCGCACAGACCAGGGCGACATCGGGGTCGCGCGGGTCGACGACGATGCGCTTGATGCGTTCGCTGTCGTCGAGGCCGAGGTGGGTCCAGGTGGCGCCGCCATCGGTCGAACGGTACACGCCGTCACCGTACGAGACCGAGTTGCGCGGGTCGCCCTCGCCGGCGCCGAGCCATACGACGTTGTGGTCGGAGGGGGCAAGCGTCAGCGCCCCGACCGAGTAGGTGTTCTCGTCGTCCCACTGATGCTCGAAGGTCACGCCGCCGTTGGTCGTCTTCCAGACACCCCCGTTGGCCGCTCCGACCCAGAAGGTCCGCGGATCGCCCGGCACGCCCATGATGGCGGACACCCGTCCGCCCATGTTCACGGGACCGATGTGTCGCCACTCGATGTCGCCCAGCGCAGCCGAGATGGCGGCGGGGCTTTGGGCCTGGGCCGGTGTGGCGGCGAGAACGGCGAAGAGTGCGAGGGCGAGCCGGAATGCGCTGCGCGGCGACTTCATGAGAGTTCTCCCGGGATGGTCTGGTGGAGGGGCGAAATACCCTCCGGATCGCGTAAGTTCAATGGGCGAAGAGGGATTCGAACCCCCGACCTCCTGCTTGTAAGGCAGGCGCTCTGAACCGGCTGAGCTATTCGCCCCGAATCGCCGCCATCCGCGCAGCTTCGCGGCGGGGCCTCCGCCGGCCGACTCCTGCTAGCCGAGCTTGCGCCAGCCGAGGATCAGTCCGGCGGGCAGGAACACCGCATAGCCCAGGATGAGCAGGAGCGGCGCGGCCGTCACGGATCCACGATCCAGCAGCACGTACCCGGCGGCGATCGACGTGAGGCCGAGCGCGAACGCCGCGTAGTTGGCCGCCCCGAACTGGAGACCCCGGGCGGGAGCGTCCCCACCCCTCCGGTCGCGTCTTCCCTGGTTCATTCGGGGACGCTAGACGTCCCTCCGACATGCGTCAACCGTTACGCGGGCGCGTCCGCGGCCCTTCGGGAGCGCCTCACGAGGTCGCGCGGGCCCATTCCGCGGCCTCCAGGAGCGGCGGGGGCAGGGGCGAGGCGAACGACAGCGCCTCGCCGGTCCCGGGGTGCTCGAACGCGAGGTGCGCGGCGTGCAGGAAGAGTCGCCCGGCCCGGCGCCGGAGCGCCGCGGCCCAGCGGCCGCCGGCGCCACCGAACCCCCGCTCCCAGTCCGGCCCGTAGAAGGGGTCCGCGACGACGGGGTGTCCGAGCGATCCCAGGTGCACGCGAATCTGGTGCGTCCTCCCCGTGGCGAGCCGCACGGCGAGCAGTTCCGCGGCGTTCCAGCGTTCCAGACGCTTGAAGTGCGTGACAGCGGGCCGGCCGGCCTCGCGCACGGCCATCCGCTTCCGGTCGCGCGGATCGCGCCCGATCGGGCAGTCCACCGTGAAACGCTCCTGGTCGAAGTGTCCCCAGGCCGCGGCGACGTACCCGCGCTCAATCTCACGGCGCCGGAGGGCGGCGGACAGCGCCAGGTGCGCCGCATCCCGCCGCGCGACGAGCATGAGCCCGCTCGTGTCCTTGTCCAGCCGGTGCACGATCCCGGGCCGGCGGTCCCCTCCGATGCTCGACAGGCCGCCCAAGTGAAACAGGAGGGCGTTCACCAGCGTGCCTTCCGGATGGCCGGGCGCGGGGTGGACGACGAGTCCGGCCGGCTTCTCGACCACCGCGAGGTCGTCGTCCGCGTACCGGATCTCCACCGGGATGTCTTCGGGTTCCAGCCGGGTGGAAACCGGGGGCGGCAGTTCGATCTCGATCCGATCTCCCGGCCGCGGCCGATACCGCTTCCGCACCACCCGCCCGCCGACCGTCACCCGGCCATCGGAGATGAACTGCGCGACCCGGGCCCGGCTCAGGGAGAGGCGTTCGGCCAACAGGCGGTCGATCCGGTCGAGCGATCCGTCCTCGCTCTCGCCGATCTCGATGAGCCGCCGTTCGCCCGGGCCCTCCACGTCGGATTCGGGCGGACTCACTTCACTCCGGGGTCGCCTCCGCCGCCGCGGCCGCCATCTCCCGCTCGCGCCGGCCCTCGAGCCAGAACGAGACCAGCAACAGCACCGCGCCGACCGTCACGGCGGAATCCGCGATGTTGAAGATGGGAAAACGGCTCGCACCGATGCCGAAGTCGAGGAAGTCCACGACCCCTGCTTCCAGCCGGATGCGATCCCAGATGTTGCCGAGCGCGCCGGCGGAGACGAGCGAGATGGCGAGGATGCGCAGTCGGTCGGAGGACGGCGTACCGCGGTAGATGACGCCGAGTACGCCGAGCGCGATCAGCGAGAGGACGAGAAAGAAGATCCGCGAGTGTTCGCCGATGTTGAGCCCGAAGGCGGCTCCACGGTTGTGTGTGTAAGTGAAGCGGAAGAAGTCGCCGATCACCGGCGTTCGCTCGTACAGCTCGAACGTGTTCATGACCCACGCCTTGGTCGCGATGTCCAGGGCGAGGATGACGACGATCGGAACGAGCGTCAGCCAGAGTCGGGCGGCAAAATCGCGGTTGCCCGGCAGCCCGGGCGACTCGTGTTCGGGGGTGGCGCCGTCCCCGCGTCCGGAGGCTTCAAGCACCGGTCTCTTCCTTTTCCTTGCAACGGATGCAGAGCCGCGCGTGCGGGAGGGCGTCGAGCCGTTCGAAGCTGATCTCCTCGCCGCAGTGCTCACAACTTCCGAAATGCTCCGGGTTCCGATAGAGCCGCCTCAGCGCCTCGTCGATGTGGTAGAGCAGCCGACCCTCCTTGCTCGCGAACAGGAACGCCTTCTCGCGCTCCATGGCGTCCGTCCCCTGGTCCGCCATATGGAAGCTGTAGGCGGCCAGATCGCTGTCCGCCCCCTGGAGGGAGCTCGTGAACTCCTCGTCGTAGTGGCCGAGTTCCCGGGTCGCACGCGCCCGGGCCTCCAGCAGCCTCTTCTCGATGTGTTTTCGTTGTTCGGCGTTCATCCTTCTCAGGCGCGTTCGCCGACGCCGCCGATGCCGATGCAGACCTCGACGTCGTCGATCTTCACCACAACTGTATCCAGGCCTCCCGGCGCGGCCGATCCGGTCCGCACCTCCACGGCCAGCGTCTCGCCGGCGATGTAATCCGCATGCGTCGACACGGCCTGTTCCAGATCCCGCGGACCCGCCACGCCGAGGCGGATGCGGTCGGCAACCTCAAGCCCCGCATCGCGCCGCAGCCGCTGGACGCGGTTCACGATCTCCCGCGCGTAGCCTTCGTCGCGCAGCGCATCATCGATATCGGTGTCCACGGCCGCGACGTAACCGCCTCCCGTCGCCACGGCGAGATCGGTCAGCGTCTCTTCCTGGATCACGAGGTCTTCGGGCGTCACCCGAACCCGTTCGCCGCCTATCTCGATGTCGAGCGACTCCCCGGCCCGGAGCTGTCTCAGGGCCGCCGCATCCAGCTTCGCGATCCCGCCTGCGACCGCCGGCGTACGCGCGCCGTGTTTCGGACCCAGCGCCCCGAACCGCGGCTTGGCGTACAGCCGGGTAAGATCTTCGCTGTCCTCCAGCGACACAACCTGTTTGACGTTGAGTTCCTCCATCGCCAGTGCCGCCATGGCGTCCCCAAGCGCCCGTCCCTCAGGCAGAACCGCGTGCAGCGCGCGCAGCGGCTGCCGAATCCGGACCCCCGCCTTTTCCCGCGCGGCGCGACCCAGGGCCACCAGGCGCCGAACGTCGTCCATCGCCTGTTCGAGTTCGGGCTCCGAATGTCCCGACGGCTCCGGAAAGTCCGCCAGGTGGACGGACGCGCCGTCCTTGAGCGCGCGATGGAGCCAGTCGGACATGAACGGGGCGTACGGGGCGAGCAGCCGCGCGGTCGTGGCGAGACATTCGTGCAGCGTCGAAAAAGCGTCGGCGCTCGCGGCCGCGGCCCCCGGTTGCGTCGCCCAGAAGCGGTCGCGGCTGCGGCGTACGTACCAGTTCGATACGTCGTCGAGCACGAATTCCTGGATGGCGCGCGCGCCGGCCGTGAGATCGAACGAGTTCAGCGCTTCTCCCACGAGCCGCACGACCCGGTCGAGGCGCGCGAGCACCCAGCGGTCGAGGTCGCTGCGGTCGGACACGGGGGCCGCCGCGGATGCGGTGTGGGACCACTCCTCCTCGTTCGCGTAGAGGGCGAAGAAGCGATACGTGTGGCGGAGCGTGGCGAACAGCTTGCGGTCGGTTTCGCGCAGGGCCGACGGGTCCCACCGCTTCGGCACCCACGGGTTCGAACCCGACAGGAAGTAGAAGCGCGTGACATCGGCCCCGTAGGTGTCGAGCGCGTCGCGTGGATCCACCGCGTTGCCCCGCGACTTCGACATCTTCCGCCCCTTCGCGTCGAGGACCTGGTCGTTGACGACCACGGCGCGGAACGGTGCGCGGTCGAAGAGGATGGTGGAGAGCGCGAGGAGCGAGTAGAACCAGCCGCGCGTCTGGTCGACGCCCTCGGCGATGTAGTCGGCCGGGAAGTAGCGCTCGAAGGTGTCCCGGTTCTCGAACGGATAGTGCCACTGTGCGTAGGGCATGGAGCCGGAATCGAACCAGGCGTCGGCGACTTCCGGCACGCGCCGCATCGTGCCGTCGCAACCGTCGGCGGCGCAGTTCCACTCGTACCCGTCGATCCCCGGCCGATGGGGATCGAAGTCCTCGGGGAGGCCGCCGACACGGCGTCCCAGTTCCGCGAAGGACCCGAGCACCTCCCGGTCCCCACAGTCCTCGGAGCAGAGCCAGATGGGAAGGGGGGTTCCCCAGTACCGCTCGCGTGAGAGCGCCCAGTCGATGTTGTTCTGCAGCCACTCGCCCATGCGGCCGGATCCCGTCTCAGGCGGATGCCATTCGATGGAGGCGTTGTGCTCGAGCAGGCGGGACTTCACCGCGGTCGTCCGGATGTACCAGGAGTCGCGCGCCATGTAGAGAAGCGCGCTGTCGCAGCGCCAACAGTGCGGATAGCTGTGTTCGTACATCTCGCGTACGTAGAGCTGATCGTGCGCGACGGCCCAGTCGCGGAGTGCGCGCTCGGTCTCCCGGTCCTTCACGTGCATCCCGGAGATGCCGCCCGGCACGGTGTCGAGAAACCGCCCGTCCGCGCCCACCGTGTGCTGCATCGGCAACCCCGCGGCCTCGCCCAGCCGAAAGTCGTCTTCCCCGTACATCACCGCGGTGTGGACGACGCCTGTCCCTTCGTCGACGGTGACGAAGTCCGCCTCAAGCACCGTCCACGCCGTGTCGGAGCCGGAGCGGTCCACGGCGCCGGGGAAGAGGGGGCGGTAGCTCCGCCCCGCGAGTTCGTCCGCGCGCATTTCCCCGACGATCTCATACGGGTGCCGCAGCACCTCGGAGACGCGGTCGCGGGCGAGTATGAGCACTTCCCCCGGCAAAGCCCCGCCCGGCCCATCGTGCGTCCGCGCGGGGGCCGTGGCGCCGTCCGCGCCCTCGGCCAGGACGCGTACGCGGGCATAGGGGATATCGGGTCCCACCGCGAGGCCGAGGTTGCCGGGAAGCGTCCACGGGGTCGTGGTCCAGCTCAGGATCCGCGCGTCGTCCGGGTCGTCCGCGAGGTGGAACTTGATGTAGACGGCGGGCTCGGTGACGTCCCGGTAGCCCTGCGCCACCTCGTGGCTCGAGAGGCCCGTCCCGCAGCGCGGACACGTCGGGATGACCCGGTATCCGCGGTACAACAGGCCGCGCTTCTCGATCTCCGAGAGCGCCCACCAGCCCGACTCGATGAACTCGCGCGAGTACGTGACGTAGGGTGCGCCGTAGTCCAGCCAGTAGCCGATGTCCCGCGACAACCGTTCCCACGCATCCTGGTAGCGGAACACGTTGTCGCGGCACATGTCGTTGAACCTTCGGATCCCGTAGCGCTCGATGTCCGGCTTGCCGGAGATGCCGAGCGACCGCTCGACTTCGAGCTCCACCGGCAGCCCATGGGTATCCCAGCCCGCCTTCCGCGGCACGTGGTATCCGGACATGGTGCGGTACCGCGCCACCGCGTCCTTGATCGTGCGGGCAAGGATGTGATGGACGCCGGGCGCCGCGTTCGCGGTCGGCGGCCCCTCGTAGAACACGAAGTCCGGCGCATCCGCTCGGGCCGCGAGGCTGCGCTCGAAGGTCTCCTCTTCCTCCCAGCATCCGAGAATGTCGGTTTCGAGCCCGCGTACGGACTCCGGTATTGGCCGGTAGGCCATGGAGGTACTCCGTCTGGTGATCCCTGGATGGCCGACGCAGTCGTCGGAACGGCGGGCGTGCGCAGCCGGGCGCTGCGGTCAGGTCGACGCGGCGCCCGAACCGCCGACGTCGACCCGGCTAATCGATGGAGGCGGGGACTCGATATCGGATGTCGGAGCCGTGGCCTCCGTGGCGGCAACCTCGCCGGCTCCGTCCCGTGGCGGCTCGACGGGCTCGGGTCCTCCGCTCATTCCTCGCAGCCGTTCGAGGAACCGATCCAGATCGCTCGATCCATCCCCGAACCGTTCATCCTCGAAGTCGAGGTATTCCTCGAAACGCTCGAACAGCTTCCGCAGGGAGGCGAGGAAGCGGCCCCGCGTCGCCTTCAGATCTTCGACCTTGTCGTGGCAGAGGCGAACGGCTCGTTCCGCGTCGGCGAGCACGGCCCCCGCGTGCATCTCGGCCTCGCGGACCCGCACAGTCGCATCGCGCTCGGACTGGAGACGGGCCTCCTCGCGCAACTCCTGTGCGGCCAGAAGCGCTTCGTTGAGGGCCCGCTCGCGCGCCCGGTAGCTCTCCAACTGGTGTTTCTGCTGCTCGATCCGGTCGGTGAGCACAACGTGCTCCCGCACGTGGCGTTCGAGGCACTCCGCCACGACCGCCAGAAACGCATCGACCTGCTGTGCGTCGTAACCGCGCACGGAACGCCTGAAATCGTCCTTCTTCTTGCGGACGTCGAGCGGCGTCAGATCGATCATCTTTCCCCCAGTAGCACCGTGCCGAGCCGCACCCGCGTGCTCCCCTCCTCGATCGCGATCTCGAAGTCGTTGCTCATCCCCATCGAGAGCACCCGGCCCTCAAAGTCCGGAATCTCCGCCCGGCAGCGCTCCAGCAGCCGCGCGGCGCCACGAAACGCGGGTCGAACCACAGCTTCCTCCGCCGTAAAGGGCGCCATCGTCATCAGTCCGGCCACGCGCAGGCCCGACAGCTCGCAGATCTCGGCTACGGCGTCGAGCGCCACATCCGGGCCCAGACCCGCCTTCGCGGCCTCCCCCGACGTGTTCACCTGCACGAGCACCTCGACCGGTTCGCCCCCCTCCTCCGCGACGATCCGGCTCAGCGTGCCGGCGAGCCGCACACTGTCCACGGACTCCACGACGTCGAACAGCCGAATCGCGCGGCGCGCCTTGTTGCGCTGCAGCCGGCCGATCAGGTGCCACGCGACACCGGGCGTCGGTCCCAGCTCCGACCGCTTGGCCTCGGCCTCCGGCACCCGGTTTTCGCCGATTCGGCTCACGCCCAGGGCCTTCAAGATCTCGATTCCCCGGGCCGGATGTCCCTTCGTCACGGGAAGGATCTCGACGTCGCTCGCGCGCCGTCCGGCCCGCCTCGCCGCAGCCTCGATGCGCTCGGTCACCTTGGCCAGCCGGGCCTCGACCTGGTCTTTCGTCACGCGGCACAGTCTACGGGCCGGCGTCCGGCGATGCGAGCCACGCTTCGGGCGTTAGGCGGTACCCATGGACCAAAAAAACGAGCGCCCGGCGTCGCTCTGGCGGCGCCGGGCGCTAACCCACGATATCCGGCGGCAGCCGGACCTTCGGTATCTGCTAGATCACCTGAAACGTCACGAACTGGGAGACCCAGACCGCCGTGACCTTGTCGCGGTTCTTTGCGGGCGTGAATCTCATCTGCTGAACGACCTTCCCCGCGGCCTCGTCGAGCAGGCCGTTCCCGGACGAGGTCTTCACCTCGAAGTTCTCGACGGCGCCATTCTCGGTCACGTAGAGCCAGAGTTCGACGCGACCGCCGATGCCGGCATCCTTCAGCGTGCGCGGATATTCCCGCTCCAGAATCTGTTGAATCTCACCCCCGTTCAGCATCACCGGAGGCGTATCGTACGCGATGAAGGACGGCCGGTCCGCCGGGCTCCCGGTCTCAGGAGGCGGGGGCAGGGCGTTATCCGTCGTGAACGACTCGAACGTCGTTTCCGCGATCGTGATGTCCTCGGAGATGTCCACCGAAGCGACCCGCGGCGTGGCCGGACGGGCGATCTGCTCCGGCGGCGGCGGGATCTTCACCTCGGGCGGCAACGCCACCGCTTCGATTTCATCGGCCACCACGCCGAGATCCGCGGCCTCGAACGGGCGTACGAGGACAAACAGCCCGAAGTGGAGCGTGACGGCAACCATGAGGCCGATCTGCGTCCAGTTGGTGCTCGCTCGCTTGAACTGATCGTTAGCGGTGAGCCGAATGCCGGTCTCTTCCATCGTTTCTCTCCCGGTCTCCAGAAACCCGTCGTGTGTCTGCTCCGTCTGGCCGCCTGGCTTGGCAGCCTGGCAGTCCCTAGCGCCGCGCTCGCATGGCGCGCTGCTCAAGTCGTGTGGCGAAGGTGACGCGAACCGCGCCGGACGCCTGCAGCTCTTCGGTAATCGTATTGATCTGCTGATAAGGCACCTCGGAGTCGCCGCGAATCGCGACCACGAGTTCGCGGTTCTCCGCGTAGATGGGCCGCACCGCTTCCGAGATGTCCTCGAACGGCGTCAGTACGTCGTTGATCCAGACCGAACCGTCGCGCTGGACCCAGAGATGGAGGATGTTCTGCCGCTTCTCGTCGATCTTCTCGGTGGCTTCGGCGGTCGTCCACTCGATCTGCCGGTTCCGATCCTTCCGGAACACGGTCGTCACCATGAAGAAGATGAGAAGGAGGAACGCGATGTCGGCCATGGATGAGGTGGGGATCGACCCGTCCGAGCCGGACTTTTTCTTGAAGCCGCTGTCCTTGATGGCCATCTAGTTCTCCATCTCCTGTAGCGAGATTCGCTCGGCGCCCGCCAGCTTCACCTCATCGAGCACGTTCACCATGTGACGATAGGGCGCGTTGGGGTGGGTCTGAATGGCGGCGATGAGATTCTCGTTGCCCGCCAGTTCGGTGCGCAGGATGTTCGCCACCTGCGTGTGCGCCACGACCTGTTCCTGCTCGCTCTCGCCCCGGCGCACGATGACGCGGCCGTCCGGCTGCACGATGAAGAAGATCAGGTTTCTGCCCGACACATCCTGCTCCTCGGACTGTTCCGGGAGCACGATCGGCAGTCCCCGTTCCTCGTTGAACACCGTCGTCGTGAGGAAGAAGACCAGGAGGAGGAACGCGATGTCCGCCATCGAAGAAGTCGGGATCTCGTCCGACACCTTCTGCTTGCGCTTCATGATCGCCATTGTGGACTTCTTTCTCCGTTTGCCGTCCCGGGTCCGATCCGGGGCTCGTCGGCTCGCCCGCTACGCGTGCCGATCCTCGAGGTCCCAGATAAGCCCGAGCACCTCCTGCGCCCCTTCCTCCATGTCGAGGATGAGACGATCGATGCGGGTGACGAAAAAGTTGTAGCCGATGTTGACGGGGATCGCGATCGAGAGTCCGGTGGCGGTCGTGATGAGCGCCACCTTGATGCCGCCGGCGACGAGTCCCGGCTCCACCTGCCCGGCAATCTCGATGGCCTGGAAGGCAAGGATCATCCCGATCACGGTACCGAGGAAGCCCAGCATCGGGGCGACGTTGGCAATCGTGCCCAGGACCGTCAGGCCGCGCTCGAGGAAGTCGAGCTCGATCACGCCCGTCGTCGCGATGGCCTTCTGGATGTCCTTCCCGTCGGAGCTGGCGTCGCTGCCACGGTCGCGGAGCCGGCGCAGGCCGGCGAGCAGGATCGCCGCGACGGGTCCCCGCGTCTCCTCCGCCGTCGTGATCGCTTCACCGAGGCGGCCGCTCACTCCGAGGTTCTCGATCTCGTCGAGCAGTTTCCTGGAGTCGCGGTGGGCAATCCAAAGGGTCCACGCCTTGGCCAGCATCACTCCGATCGCGATCAGCGAGCAGAGGACGAGGGGGTACATCATGAACCCGCCATCGGTGAACAGCGTCAGCAACTCGTACTGATTGCCCATATCGCCTGCCCGTGAGGGATTTGTCGCCCGGTCCCGGCCTGGTCGTAACTCGCAAAAAGTTTAGGGGACGGACGGGGCCTCGTCAAACCGCTTGGGCCCGTCCGGCCGATCCGCGGACTCCGCGTCGAGATCGGCACCGGGGCGGCTCAGCTCGGGCGCCGGCACATCGGCGGCCAAGTGATCGCGGAGCTGTTGCGACGACAGGTTCCGGCGCAGGACGCCGCGACGCGCGAGAGAAATCTGGCTCGTCTCCTCGGACACGACCACGACGTACGCGTCGGTCTCCTCCGAGAGGCCGAGCGTCGCCCGGTGCCGGGTCCCCAGCGTCCGGTCGCTGAGGGGATACTGTGTGAGCGGAAGGTGGACGCCGGCGGCCACGATCTGCCCGTCGCGCACGACGACCGCCCCATCGTGGAGGGGCGACTTGGGCGTGAACAGCGACACGAGCAGGCTGGACGACACGTCGGCCCGGAGGGGCGTCCCCGTCTTCTCGATGTACTCTTCGAGAGACAGTTCGCGTTCGATCGCAATGATCGCCCCCGTCCGGGTGCGGGACAGTTCGGCCGCGGCTTTCGCGATTTCGTCCGCGACCGCCTCGCTCCGCTCCTGCAGCCGGGTCAGCGCGCTCAGTACGCGGCTGCGGCCGATCCGGGCGAGAGCGTTCCGCAGCTCGGGGTGAAAGACGACGATGAGCGCGAAGGCACCGTAGGTGAAGGCCTGGGAGAGGATCGACCGGATGAGGTCGAGGCTGAGCCAGCCCGCCGCCGCATACACCGCGACGAGGAGGACGAGGCCGAACAGCATCTGGAACGCCCGGGTGCCCGACCAGAGGATGAGCACCCGGTAGATGAGGACCGCGACGACGGTGATCTCGAACACGTCCAGGAGATCGATCTCGAGGAGGCCGACGTAGTTCCAGAGGGCGCCCATCAGCTCCGCCCTCCGGCCGCGCGCGGACGGACGAACGGGCGGGCGCCGCGAACGTCGCCGGCGCGGCGGGCAGCGATCGCGTGCTCGACGTCCAGCGCCTGACGCGTCTCACGGACATCGTGCACGCGGAGGACATCGGCGCCGCGCCGCGCCGCGGCCAGACACGCGGCCACGGAGGCCGTCACGCGCTCGGCCGGCCCCAGATCGAGCAGCGCCCCGAGAAAGGACTTGCGCGACGGGCCGATCCAGACGGGCGCTCCGAGCGACGCGATCTCGTCGAGACGGCCCAGCAGCTCGAGATTCCCGTCCACGGACTTGCCGAAGCCAAGCCCCGGGTCGAGCGCGATCTGCCCCGCTTCGCAGCCCGCGTCGAGCGCCGCCTGCCGCGCGTCGGCGAGAGCGCCGCGAACCTCCGTCGTGACGTCGCGGTAGGCGGTATCGAGCTGCATGGTTCGGGGTATGCCGCGCATGTGCATGAGGACGAGCCCGACGCCCGTCCGGGCCGCGAGCCCCGCCAGCGCCGGCTCGGCGCGCAGGGCCGTCACGTCGTTGATCGCCGTCGCCCCCGCGTCCACCGCCCGCTCCGCCACCTCAAGCTTGTGCGTGTCCACGGAGATGGGGATCGGGAGATCGCGCAGTCCGCGGAGAACGGGTTCGAGCCGGGCCCATTCCTCGTCCGCCGGCACCGGATCGGCTCCGGGGCGGGTGGACTCGGCCCCGATGTCGAGGATCGCCGCCCCCTCCTCCGCGATTTGACGGGCCCGCTCGATCGCCTTCCCGGGCTGCTCGAACCGGCCGCCATCCGAGAACGAATCGGGCGTGACGTTCAGGATCCCCGCGATCACGGGCGATTCGAGAGAGATCTCCCGGTCGCCTGCCCGCCAGGTGCGCGCCGCCCCCACCGTCGAAAAGCTAGGCGGGGGCCGGGGCGGGCTCGCCCCCCGCACCCTCCAGCGGACGCTCGCGCTGCGGCGCCGGCTCTACGACCGCCGGTCGCGGTGCCGGTGGGGCGGGTTCCGGGGCCGGGGCCGGCAGCTCCCTGCCCTCCTCGAGCAGCTTGATGTCGTCCGAATCGAGCGTCTCGCGATCCAGCAGCGCCTCCGCGATCGCTTCGAGCAGCGGCTGGTTCGCTTCGAGGACGGCACCCGTGGCGGCGTACGACTCATCCAGGATGCGCTTGATCTCGCCGTCCACGAGTTCGGCCGTCTTCTCGCTGACCTCGCGGCGCTGCGAGAGGTCCCGGCCCAGAAAGACCTCCTGTTCCCGGTCTCCCACGGACATCGCGCCCACGGCCGGCGACATCCCGAACTGCGTGACCATGCGGCGCGCGAGATCCGTCGCGCGCTCGATGTCGTTGCCCGCGCCGGTCGTGATCTTGCCGTCGCCGAACATCATCTCTTCGGCCACGCGCCCGCCGAAGAGCATCTTGAGCTGGCCCTCGAGCCATTCCTTCGTGTAGTTGTGGCGGTCCTCCTCGGGGAGCGAAGCCGTGATCCCGAGGGCCCGCCCTCGCGGGACGATCGTCACCTTGTGGAGCGGATCCAGGCCCGGAACGCGGAGGGCGACCACGGCATGCCCCGCCTCGTGGTAGGCCGTAACGCGGCGCTCTTCATCGGAGATCACCATGCTCCGGCGCTCGGTGCCGAGCATGACCTTGTCCTTGGCCCGCTCGAACTCCTCCATGTAGACGCGATCCTTGTCGTCCCGCGCCGCGATGAGCGCGGCCTCGTTCACGACGTTCTCGATATCCGCGCCGGAGAGTCCGGGGGTCCCCTTCGCCAGCACCGCGAGGTCGACATCGTCGGCGAGCGGGATGTCCTGCGTGTGCACCTGGAAGATTCCCTCACGCCCCTTGATATCGGGATTGTCGACCACGATCTGGCGATCGAAGCGACCCGGGCGCAGGAGGGCGGGGTCCAGCACATCCGGCCGGTTCGTCGCCGCGAGGAGGATCACGCCTTCGTTCGATTCGAACCCGTCCATTTCCACGAGCAGCTGGTTCAGGGTCTGTTCACGCTCGTCGTGCCCGCCCCCGAGACCCGCCCCGCGGTGGCGTCCGACCGCATCGATCTCGTCGATGAAGATGATGCACGGCGCCTGGGCCTTCCCCTGCTCGAAGAGATCGCGCACGCGGGATGCGCCCACGCCGACGAACATCTCCACGAAGTCGGAGCCGGACATCGAGAAGAACGGTCGGCCGGCCTCCCCGGCCACGGCTCTCGCGAGGAGCGTCTTGCCGGTCCCCGGCGGCCCGACGAGCAGCGCGCCCTTCGGCAGGCGCCCGCCCAGCCGCGAAAACTTCCGCGGATCCTTCAGGAACTCGATGATCTCCTGCAGTTCGTCCTTCGCTTCATCGCATCCCGCGACATCGGCGAAGGTGATCTTCGGCGTGTCTCCGCTCAGGAGTCGGGCCTTCGATTTCCCGAAGCTGAACGCTCGCGAACCTCCGGCCTGCATCTGTCGGATGACGAAGAGCCAGAGCCCGATGATGAAGATCCAGGGAAGGATCGAGATGAACACGTTGAGCCAGTTGCTGCGCGCGGGGAGCGTCTCGATCGTGATGTCGGCCTCGAGCAGTTCGCTCATGAGGGCATCGCCGATCTCCCGCGTCGGCAGAAGAAGATGGAAGTTTCCGATTTCCGCCTCGTCGACGGTGATCGCGCTCCGGAGGCTGCCTTCCACCTCGCCGGTGCCGAGGCGCACCTGGATCGACTCGATGTTCCGCTGCTCGATCTGCTCTCGGAACTGCGTATAGCTCAGCGTCTCCCGGCCCTCCCTGGCGCCCCCCATGAACTGGAGGAGGGCGACGGGGATCAGGATCAGCAGGGCCCAGAATGACGCCGTCCTGAGCCATCGATGCATGCGCCCCGAGGCGTCGCTGCCGTCCGGCTTCTGCGGCTGCTCTTGTCTCATTTTGATCTATTCCGACCTGTTCAAGCTCCGATGTCTCGCCTGCGGCCGTCCCGCGTACGGCTCACGTACGGGGACACGCGATGAAGGGAAGGTGACGAAAATCCTCCCCATGATCCAATCCATACCCCACAAGGAACTCATTTGGTGCATCGAAGCCAACCCACCGCGGCTCCCACTCCAGATCCGGGGCGATGCGCTTGTGGAGGAGCGCGCAGATCTCGAGAGAAGCGGGACCTCGCTCGGCGATCCCGCCGCACAACTGGTTCAGCGTGGTGCCGCTGTCGACGATGTCCTCGATGATGATGATGTGCCGGCCGGCCATCGGGGCCCGCGGGTCGTAGAGCAGTTCCACGTGGCCCGAACTCTTCGTGCCCTTGCCGTAGCTGGACGCGACGAGGAAGTCGACCTGCAGCGGACGCCGAATCTGGCGGACCAGATCGCCGAGGAACACGAAAGATCCCTTGAGCAGTCCGAGCAGCAGGATGTCGGCGTCCGGCGGGTAGGCGGCGGCGATCTCGGCTCCCATGCGGGCGACCCGGGCCGCGATCTCCGACGCCGAGTAGACGATGTGCCCGAGGGGCTCGCCCCCCGTGTACTCCGTGAACTCACGTTCCGCGGCTGTCATCGTGCCGGTGTCGGCGCTCTGTGAATCCAATGGCGAACCACGCTCCTCCGGGGTCGACCGGCTCCACCGCCGCCCTGGAGTGTCCGGCCACCCACAGCACTCTCCGGTCTGCGTCCGCGACGACGGGCACGCCTGAACGATCCGAGGCCGGCACGCGGCGCTCCATCAGGAGCTTCGCGACTTTCTGCGACCCGGCCCGCGTGCGGATCCGGTCTCCGGGTTGCGGCGCCCGTACCCGGATCGGGAACTGGACCCCGTCGACGGGGAGCGCGGTGGCCCAGCGTTCCGTGCCCTCGAGGGCACCCCAGCGCACCTCGTAGTCGTTTCCGCCGAGGCGGATCGGCTCCCGCCCCGCCCGCCGGGCCCGCGTCCGGTCGATCTCGAACTCGCGGTCGGGCGGCGCCTCGCGCACACGCCGTACGAGAATCCGGTCGAACTCCCGCTCGACCCGCAGACCCGCCGCGATGTCCACTCCGTGCCCGCTCTTCCCCCTGTCGATGAAGGATGCGCCCACGCGGGTTCCGCGCCGGGACACCAGGAAGCCCATGTCCCGGGCAACCCGCCGCAACATGCGCCCGCGAGCCGCCCGATCATACCCCAGCAGTACGGACCGGGCAATTTGCGCTCCGCTGGCGCTTTCCCGGTATCCCGCGGTGGAAAGGAGCCGCCGGACGCCCGCTTCCAGCCCGCCCTCGGCCACCAGGGCATTCCGTCCGAGTTGAGCCAGCTGTCGGCGGATGGCTGGCTCCCGGTCGGCCAGCGCCGGGACCAGCCCGTACCGCACCCGCGAGCGCCGGTAACGGGGATGCCGGTTTGCGGGGTCCTTCACCCACTCCCGTTCCGTGGCCCGCAGATAGCCGCTCAGCTCCTCTCGCGCGAAGCCGAGCAGCGGACGCACGAAGGCGCCGCGACGGGCGGGGATGCCGGCCAGTCCGCGAAAGCCGGGACCGCGCAGGAGGTTCAGCAGCACCGTCTCCACGTAATCGTCGCGCTGGTGCGCGAGGGCGACGCGATCCGCTCCGGCCCGACGCCGCGCCTCGGCAAGGAACGCGTAGCGGGCCGCCCGCCACTCCGCCGGGCCGCCCTTGAGTCCGGTCGCGCGGCCCACGTCGCACGGCACTTCGGCCCTGCGGCAGAGTTCCGCGGCGCGCGCGGCCCATGCGGCGCTTTCCGGCTGGAGCCCGTGATCGAAATGGGCCGCCCGCAGCTTCAGCGGCCAGGACCCGCTCAGCGCGCGAAGAAGATGGAGGAGCGCCAGCGAGTCCGATCCGCCGGAAAGGGCCACGAGGACGCACGAGCCTCGCGGCAGAAGCTCCGGGGCCGCCTGGAGCGCACCCCGCAGGCGCGCCTCCACGCCGGCGCCCGCCGTCGGCGGGGCGACGGCGCCGGGCGTCAGGATTCTCCTTGCGGGGGGCGGTCGCGCCACGCCGCCGGGCCGCGGCGGAAATCCAGTTCCCCGGCCACGGAGACGCCGAACTTCGGCCGCGCCGGCAACTCTCCGAACGCGATCTCCGACGGGCCCTCGCGGGAGGAGTCCGCGGAGGCGGTCGCGGATCGGCCGAGCTTGCGACCGTGCTCCCAGACGCGATCCCGCCCGGCTACGTACGCCCGCAGGGCACCGGCGATGTCTCTCGATCCGCTCAAACCTCCATCACCTCCGCTTCCCTGCGCGTCAGCATCGCGTCGATCTTCTTCACGTAGTCGTCGGTGTGCGTCTGGACCTCGGTCATCGTGCGGCGGCAGATGTCCTCGCCGACCTCCCCGTCCCGCTGCATCTTCAGGAGCCGATCGCGCGCTTCATGCCGCGCGTGCCGGATCGACACCCGGCCCTCCTCCGCCATTCGGTGGAGGATCTTGACGAGTTCGCGCCGGCGCTCCTCGGTCAGCGGCGGGATGGGCACCCGGACCACCGCGCCGTCCACGGAAGGGTTGAGCCCCAGGTCGCCGCTCTGGATCGCGCGCGCCACATCGCGGGCGATGTTCGGATCGTACGGCTGCACGAGGAGCATCGTCGGCTCGGGGGCGCTGACGTTCGCCACCTGGCGCAGCTGGACGATCGAGCCGTACGCCTCGACCCTCACGCCGTCGAGAATCGCCGTCGTCGCCTTGCCCGTACGAACGGTGGCGAATTCCCGCGCAATCGCCTCGATCGCGCTTTCCATCGCCAGGACCGCATTCTCCAGCGTCTCCTCCGGCACCGTCCCTCCGATCTTCGCGAGTCCGCCGGGACTCGGGTGCGGCCACCCGGGCAGCCCGGGTCTGCTTACGCGACGAGGGTCCCGATCCTCTCGCCTCGCAACGCTGCCAGGATTGCACCCGGCCGCTTGATGTTCAAGACGACGATGGGCAGCGAGTTGTCCTTGCACAGCGAGATCGCCGCCGCGTCCATGACGCCGAGTTCACGGGTCATGACCTCAAGATACCCGATCTCGTCGATGAGCGAGGCTTCCGGGTCGGTCTCCGGGTCCGCCGTGTACACGCCGTCGACCCGCGTCGCCTTCATGATCACGTCGGCTTCCATCTCGATCGCCCGGAGCACGGCCGCCGTGTCGGTGGAAAAATACGGGTTCCCCGTACCTCCGGCGAAGATCACGACCCTACGCTTCTCGAGATGGCGCAGCGCGCGACGCCGGATGTAGGGCTCCGCGAGTTCCTCCATCCGGATGGCGGACATGACCCGCGTCTCCACGCCGGACTGCTCGAGCATGTCCTGAAGCGCCATCGCGTTGATCACGGTCGCGAGCATGCCCATGTAGTCCGCGCTCACGCGATCCATGCCGCGCGCGCTCGCCACCGTGCCGCGCATGATGTTCCCGCCGCCCACGACGAGCCCGAGGCTCACGCCGCTCTCGTGGACGCGGCGAATCTCGTGCGTGAGTTTCTCGATGACGGGCGGGTCGATGCCGAACCCCCGGTTTCCGGCGAGCGATTCGCCGGAGAGCTTCACGAGGGCGCGGCGATACTTCAGGCCGCCCGCACCCGCAGGAATCCGGTCCGCGGAACTCAGCCGCCCACCTCGAAGCGGACGAACCGCCGAACCGCCAGATCCTCTCCCGCCTTGCCCAGAACGTCCTTCACCGTCAGGTCCGGATCCCGCACGTAGGCCTGCCACAGAAGCGCGTTCTCCTCATAGAACTTGCGCATGCGGCCCTCCACGATCCTTTCGGTGATCGAGGCCGGCTTGCCCTGCTCCAGCGCCTGTTCGGTCAGCAACTTGCGCTCGCGTTCGACCTCCGCCTCCGGAATGTCGTCCGGCGACACGCCCCGGGGGTTTGTGGCCGCGGCATGCATCGCGATCCCGCGGGCCGCCTCCAGCGCCGCGTCGCCCGAGCCCGAAACCTCCAGCAGCACGCCGATGCGATTCCCGAAGTGGACGTAGGACGCGAAGGCCCCGTGCGCGCCGAGGTCATAGCGCACGGCGCGTCCTACCTGGACGTTCTCTCCGACCTGGACCCGCAGTTCGTTGAGGTGGCTCTCGATTGCGCCTCCCCCCTCGAGCTGGAGCAGCGCATCGCCGCGCACGGTCTCCCCGTCCTGCAGCGGGAGGTCGAACAGCCGATCCGCCAGATCCCGCGCGAAATCCTCGAACGCTTCGCTGCGCGCTACGAAGTCCGTTTCGCTCAGCACCTCGACCATCGAGGCGGACCCGTCACGCATCGCGATGCGGATCGTACCCTCCGACACCGCGCGCGCCTCGCGCTTCGCCGCCTTCGCCGCGCCCGCCTTCCTGAGCAGGTCGATGGCCCGCTCCGCATCTCCCTCCGATTCGATGAGCGCGCGCTTGCAGTCCATCATCCCGGCACCTGTCCGGTCGCGGAGAGCCTTCACCGCCCCGGCCGTGATCTGCGTCATGGTCTCCATGTCTCCTTCCCAAAAAAAAGGGCCACCGAAGTGGCCCCTTTGGTCACTTCTCTTCTGACTCCACCTCTCCGACGACTGCCGCTTCGGCATCCTCCGATCCGGCATCCGCCGCGGGCTCCGGGTTGTCGGCCGCTTCGGCCTTCGCATCGCCCTCGGCCGGCTCGGCGCCCCCTTCGGCGCTCTCTATCACGGCCGGATGGTGCAGTCGCTGAGCGATGACCTCGGGACGCGGCTTGCGCCTCGGCCTCCGGCGGCGCGAACCGCCGGCCGCGTCGGCGACCCCGCCGGCGTCGCTCGAGTACGTGTACGCCTGCGCCTCGGCCTCTTCGCGTCCCGCCTCCGGAATCTCGCGCCGTGACGCCTCAACGACGTCGGCGATCGAGCGCGTGATCAGGGAAACGGAGCGAATCGCGTCATCGTTGCCCGCGATGGCGATGGTGAGGAGATCGGGATCCGCGTTCGTGTCCGCGATCGCGACGACCGGGATGCCGAGGCGGTTCGCCTCGCGCACCGCGATATCCTCGCGCGTGGAATCCACCACGAACACGAGCCCCGGCAGCCGCGTCATCTCCTTGATGCCGGACAGATAACGGTCGAGCTTCTCGCGCTCGCGCTCGAGGAGGAGCCGCTCCTTCTTCGTGTAGAACTCGAACGCCCCTTCCTCGACGCCGCGCTCGAGTTCCTTCAGGCGCGCGATGTTCTTCTTGATCGTCTGGAAGTTGGTGAGCATGCCGCCGAGCCAGCGTTCCGTGACGTAGAAGGAGCCGCACCGCTCGGCCTCCCCCCGCACGACGCGGGCGAGTTGCGACTTGGTGCACACGAAGAGCACGGATTTGCCCTCGACGATCGTCCGGCGCACGAGTTCGTGTGCCCGTTCGAGCTCCCGCTGCGTCTTCTTCAGATCGATGAGGTAGATCCCGCCGCACTCGGCGAAGATGTATTTCCGCATCTTCA
>JAPPBA010000064.1 GCA_026705295.1 Candidatus Palauibacter australiensis | reverse complement strand
AATCTGCACCCCGCTTTAGAGGGTTCGTCGGATCATGCCACCGGCCATCATCGCCCCTCGCCACTCGCCACTCGCCACTCGCCCGTGCAGACGCGAGTTCTCCACTCGTCGAGCCAAGGGTCACCAACGTCCTTAGCATCTACAACTAGCGGCCCCCTGGGGCAGACCGGCGGTCGACCTGCCGGGCCAGTTCACGCACGCCGGACGACGGTTCCACCGGGAACGGTGTGCGCGCCGACTCGAGCGCCCGGATTTCCGCGGGGAGCGTTTCCAGCGAGGCTCGCACGCGCTCGCGGATCTCTTCGAGCGGGGGATCCGGCCGGAGTCGTGCTCCCGCGCGCGCCACGGGCCGGAGCACCGCCTCGCCGGACAGCGCTTCGCCCTCGAGTCCCAGCACATCGCGCGCGAGCCGGCCGCCTTCGCGGGCGCGAAAGACCTGCTTGCGGCCGGGCCACGTCGCCTTCCCCTCCGAGCGCTTGCGGCGCGGCCGGCCGGCGTACTCCTGGAGCTTGTAGACGCTGTCGAGCGTGGGCTCGTCCGCGGAAACGGTGAGGGCGGCTCCCACGCCGAAGCCATCGATCGGGGCGTGGGCCAGCCGGGCCACATCGTGCTCGTCGAGCGAACTGCTCGCGAAGATCCGGACGCCGGGGCAGCCCCCTTCGTCCAGAATCCGGCGCACCCGCCGTGCGTGGGCCGCGAGGTCTCCGGAATCCAGCCGCACCGCCTGGATCTCGATGCCTTCGGCGCGGAGGCCGGGTGCGATCTCGACGACCTTCAACGCCCCCGCCTCGGTGTCGTAGGTGTCGATGAGCAGCACCGTGTTCCCGGGATGGGCGCGGGCGAAGCGAATGAAGGCGTCGGCCTCGCTGTCGTGCGCCTGGACGAACGAGTGGGCCATGGTGCCGAAGGTCGGGATCCCCCAGCGCTGGCCGGCGAGCGCGGTGGCCGTGCCGTCGAAACCGGCGATCCAGGCGGCCCGGGCGGCGAGGAGCCCCGCCTCCGAGCCGTGCGCCCGCCGCAGTCCGAAGTCCACGAGCCGGGCCGCCGGGGCCGCGAGCCTGAAGCGGACCGCCTTCGAGGCGATGAGGGAGGCGTAGTTGAGCAGCGAGATGAGTCGCGTCTCGACGAGTTGCGCCTGCGGGAGCGGCGCCGTGACCCGCAGCAGAGGTTCTTCGGGAAAGAAGACGGTCCCCTCGGGCATGGCGTCCACGTCCCCGGTGAAGCGCAGATCGGCGAGCCAGTCGACGAAGGCGCGGGGGAAGCCGGGCTGGCCGCCGAGCCACTCGAGTTCGTCGGGTTCGAAGCGCAGGCCTTCCAGGTAGTCGAGGGCATGCGCCAGCCCCGCGGCCAGCAGGAAGTTGCGATTCGGGGGGAGCCGGCGGACGAAGAACTCGAACACGGCCGTCTCGTGCATGCCGTGCTCCCAGTACGCCTTGAGCATGGTGAGCTGGTACAGGTCCGTGAGCAGGGCGCTTCGTCCCGCGCTCGGCGTCCGGGGGACGCCACCTCCGGCCATCGTTCGCTACTCCTCGGCCAGGACCGTTCGCGTGGAGGCGAATACCGCCCCTGCCGCCCGCATGCGGGCGATGGCGAGGGCCCCATCGCCCGTCTCGACGTCCACCGCTCGCACCGCGTCGTCCAGGACGACCACGTCCAGCCCGGCGGCGCGGGCGTCGAGGACCGTTCGAAGCACGCAGTAATCCGTCGCGAGGCCGCCCGCGAAGACCCGTCCGACGCCTCGATCCGCGAGACGGTCGGCGAGGTTGGTGCCCGAGAACGCGGAGTAGGCCTCGGCGGCCGGGTTGTCGGCCTTCGAGATCACGACGGTCGAGGCGGGAAGCCGCAGGGACGCCGCGAAAGCCGCGCCGCTCGTCCCCGCGACGCAGTGAAGCGGCCAGAGACCGCCCTGCTCGACGAACGAGCAGTGATCCGGCGGGTGCCAGTCGCGCGTCGCGAAGATCGGCAGACCGGCCTCGGAGAAGGCGCGGAGCACTTCGTTCAGCGGCGGGATCACCGCATCGCCGTCGGGGACGGCGAGCGCCCCGCCGGGTAGAAAATCCTTCTGCACATCGACGACCAGCAGTGCGTCGCCCCGGCCGGGTGACCGGATCCGCATCGGTTCTCCTTCCGGGTATACCAGAGCCGCTTCGGGCCTCACTTTATCATGCATTGCCGCGCGGTGCGAAATCGTGTTACAAGTGGCCTCGCGGCGGGACTCCGCGGTCGTGAACTCGCTTTCTGGAGGTGTGGATGGGCCGCAGGGCGGTGGTCCTCCTCAGCGGTGGGCTGGACTCGGCGACCACGCTGGCGATCGCGGTGGAGCAGGGATATCGGCCCTGTGCGCTGACCCTCCGTTACGGGCAGAGACACGAGCGCGAGGTGGACGCCGCCCGTCGCGTGGCGGAAGCGATGGCGGTGTCCCGACACGTGATCGCCGCCGTCGATCTCCGCGCGTTCGGGGGTTCGGCGCTCACCGATGACCTGGAGGTGCCCAAGGGCGGGCCCGGGCCAGCGGAGTCCGAGGACATCCCCATCACCTACGTCCCGGCGCGAAACACGATCTTCCTGTCGATGGCGCTCGCGTGGGCGGAGGTTCTCGGGGCCTCCGACATCTTCATCGGCGTCAACGCGGTCGATTACAGCGGATATCCCGACTGTCGGCCCGAGTTCCTCGACGCGTTCGAGCACCTCGCCGCCCTCGGCACCAAGGCGGGGGTAGAGGGGAGTCGGCCGTTCCGGATCCATGCACCCCTGATCGATCTCACCAAGGCGGAGATCATCCGGCGGGGGCTGGCGCTGGGGGTCGATTACGGGATGACGCGCAGTTGCTACGATCCCGATGCGTCGGGCGCGGCCTGTGGAGAGTGTGATTCCTGCCGCCTGAGGCTCGCCGGGTTCGCGGCGGCGGGCGCCCGGGATCCGGCCCCGTATCGGGCCCGTTAGCGGTCGCCGCTAGCGGGGGTCGCGCCGGCTCCGGGGTCGGGCGGGGGTCTGCGAATCCTCTGGGCCATGACGCGTGACCCGAACGAGCATCCGGTCGATGGTCGCCCGTTCGCCGGTCTCCCGGTTCATGGCATGGACGATGCGGCCACTCTCGCCGACCCATAGCGTATCGGCGCCGAAATCGCCGATGAACCAGCTCTGGAGCGTGTCGGCGGAGGCTTCATCGATCTCGGTGACGCGCGATCCGTCCAGTATCCAGCACCGCGTACCGAAGCACACCGCGAACGCGAGCGCGACGCATGCGAGGTTCATCGGTTCACTGCCGCACCCGGGTCATTCCTCAACTTAAGTAAAGCCCCTGGCTTTTACTAGGCGCACCGCCGGTGGCGTTTGGCGGGGGTCGCCGACCGGTCGCTCTCCGGTCGCTCTCCGGTCGCTGGCGGGGGGGGTGTGACCCTTTGCACGCGTCGGACGTCTACCGGTGTAGTCATCCGATTCATACACCCACCCAGGGGAGGACGAAGTGAGACGATTTCCGATGATGTTGGCCGCCCTGCTCGTCATCGTGGCGAGCGCCGCCTGCGACAACGGCCCGATGGAAGCCGGGGAGCAGGGACACAACGAATCCGGTGAGGAATCGAACGCCTCGCTCACGAAGACCGATGTCTTCGACCAGACGCGCGGCGGCGCGCGACTCATCCTTCGGTGGAACGAGACGGAACAGGCGTTCGTCGGGACCGCCGAGAACGTGACCGGCAGCGTGATCCGCCGGGTTCGCGTCGAGATCCACCTGTCGAACGGCACGGAACTGGGCCCGACGACTCCCACCGATCTGGCTTCGGGCGAGAGCATGCCCGTTCGGCTCGATGCCCGCGGTCAGGTATTCGACCGCTGGAGCGCACACGCGGAGGTGGGCTGAACCTCTCTCCTTCCCCGGCGCGGGCGGCCGCCGCGCGTGCCGGGGAAGACTGACGGTTCGAACCCCTTCTAGCGGAGAGGGGGGCCGCGGCGCGAGAGCTCGCGGATCGCCTGGGCGTTCGGCCCGTGGCCCTCGCGG
>JAPPBA010000063.1 GCA_026705295.1 Candidatus Palauibacter australiensis | reverse complement strand
CTCGAACTCGGCGATCGACTCGTTCGCGACGTCCACCCGCAGGTAGAAGTCACTGCCGAGCGTCACTGCGTGCCCGTCGTGGTCGGTGAACTGCACGTTGATGTGGGCCGTTTCCTCGCCCGGCTCGACCTCGAGTTCTCCGGTCCACGCTCCATCGTGACCGTCATAGGACGCGACGGTCTGGCCGCTCAGCGACAGGGTCACGCCCTCGACTTCCTCGGCGTGAAAGTCGTCCATGGGCTCCATGGGGTCGTCGCCGCCGCAGGCGGCCAGGACCAGCAGTCCCGCGGTCGCCAGGACGAGCGGCAGTTTCTGTTGAAAGTGTCTCATTTTCTTCACCTCGTTGTGTTGGATGTCCCGGTCGCTCCCGTCACCAGCCTCTCCGCGTACGGCTGCGGATGGCCCGCTTTAGAAGACAACGCGATAGGCCACGGTGATGGATCTCCCGGCTTCGGGCATGATCTCCTTCACGCGCGACAGGTGGTTTCTGTACACTGCATTGCCAAGGTTCTCCCCCCGCACGGTGATCACGTTCAGCCGCCCCATGACCGTGATCCGCAGTCCGGCGGAGAGATCGAATACGGCATACCCATCGGTGGGATCCTCGAAGGGCCCGGTTCGGTCCTGTCGCGCCGCAACCCGCGTTTCGGCTTCGACGAACCAGGTGCGCGGCGCGTAGCCGACGGCGAAGCGCCCCTGCAGCGGCGGGATCAGCGGAAGCGGTGCGTCCGTCGCTGCGATCCTGCCCCGGACGTACGAAGCCACGGCCTCCACGGTCAGGTCTCCGACCGGCGCCCACTCGAGCGCACTCTCGAATCCCGTGAGCACCGCGTCTTCCCCCTGGAACTGGAAGATCGGCAGCCGCACGCGGCTCAGCTCTCCCGTCTCGAGCGGAAAGACGTAGTTCGCGATGGCGTTGTGGAACCACGTCATCTCGGCGTGCAAGCGGTTTCCCGCAAGACGGACGAACACGTCGATCCCCGTGCCGCGCTCCATCTCGAGCGACGGGTTCCCCACCTCGAAGGCGTAGGCCGCCAGGTGGGGACCTTCCGAGAAGAGTTCGTTGACGCTCGGGGTGCGGAAGGCCCGGGCGACGGAAGCGCCCACCGTGAAGCTCTGCGTGAGCTGTGCCAGGGCCCCCAGGGATCCGGATGCCGCACCAAACGACCTCTCGCGGATGTGCCCGATGTCGGATGAGGGGTCCTCCCGGTCGGGCCGCACGCGTACCCAGTCGTAGCGGAGGCCCGCTTCCAGGCGGATCGGATTCAGATCGACCTCCTCCAGCGCGAATACGGCGAGGGAGGTCTGCGTGGAGTTCGGCGTGAAGAGGCTGCCTCCGAACCCGAAGTCTTCCCAGGAAGCTCGTGTTCCCACGCCTCCCGAGGAGAAAGGGCCCCAGCCGCCGTGGCGGGCGAGGACCTCGCCGCTCACCGTCTGGCGCTCGAAGAGCGTTCCCAGGATGTCGGGGGGCTCGATCTCCCTGTGCTCGTACCAGGTGTGTCCCGCGTCGACCTCGATGCTCTCGACGATCCCCCGCGGCCGAAGCACGCTGCGCAGCCGGGCCGCGGTCCGCTCCATCTCGACGCGAACCCCCGCCTCGTGACCTCCGACGAACCCCCCGGGGATGCCGTAGTCGTTGCCGTAGTAGCGGAAGGTGGCACCGGCGTGGCCCCAATCGTCCACCCAGGAGGTGCCGCCGGAAATCTCGCGGATGTCCGTGCTCGTGTTCTGCAGGGGCCCGACCGGCGTCTCCAGGTCGCCGCTGCTGCGGAGCCCGAGTTCCAGGCGCACGGGAATGTGGTCCGTCAGGCCATACGTGAGATTCAGGCTGCCGCTCGCCGCGTTGCTGACGCTCTGTCCCTGCAGCGTGAACGCGCCCGTAAGGTGGTGCGGCACGGAGGAGGGCACGTCGTCGCGGACGACGTTGATGACGCCGCCCAGCGCGTTGCTGCCGTAGAGAATCGCGCCCGGCCCGCGGATCACCTCGACGCGGCGCGCCGACGATGGATCGATCGCCGTGGCGTGGTCGGGGCCGCTCGCAAACTCGTCGCCGACACGTTCCCCGTCCTCGAGCATCAGGATGCGATCTCCGCTGAGGCCGCGGATCACGGGGTGCACCGAACTAGGCCCCATGCTGCTCACCGCCAGTCCAGGCTCGGACGACAGAGTTTCCGCCAGGGTTCCGGCCAGACGACGCTGCAGATCCTCCCCGGCGAATACGCTGGTCGGGCGCAGCACTTCGTTGGCCGCGCGGGCCACGACGGACCCCGTGACCACGAGATCCGGCAGAGAGATGGGATGGGCTTCCATCTCCACCACCACGACCTCCTCCCGCGACGTATCGACTTCCAGCGACACCGTGCGGTACCCCAGGCGTTCGACCCGCACCGTGTAGACGCGCGGACCCGGCACGGGGACATGGAACGTGCCGTCGCCGTGCGAGACCGCCGTCCGACCCGATGCGGCGATGGAGACCAGGGCGCCGGCGAGAGGCTCGTCGGAGTCGGCATCGCGCACGACGCCCTCGATCTCGCCCGGGTGCTCAACCTGCGCGGACGAGCCGATGGCTCCGAGAGCCATTGCCAATGTGGCCGCGATGAGACCGGTCAGACGCCTTATCGCCATATTGCCTGAAGGAGGACGATGGTCTGGACGCCGAACCGGCGAAGATCCCGCGGCTGTCGAGGGGAAATGCGGTTCAAAGCTATGCCGCCAGACGTATTCCGGGCACCCCCTGTTGAAGATTTCCGGCGGTGGCTCTGGTTTCGGAAGTTCGTGCAATGCGCCGCTA
>JAPPBA010000062.1 GCA_026705295.1 Candidatus Palauibacter australiensis | reverse complement strand
CGAACCCCGAAACCGGAGGAGAGTTGGATCCCGATTCGCTGAGAGAGTTCGCGGCGGAGCTGGCCGAGGAGTCGGGCCGGGCGATCGCGGGCATGTTCCGCCATCCGGACCTGGCCGTCGAATCCAAGACGGACGCGTCGCCCGTCACGGTGGCGGACCGCTACGCCGAGACGCTGCTGCGCGACCGGATTCTGGAGCGCTTCCCCGACCATGGCATCGTCGGGGAGGAGTTCGGCGCGCAGAACGACGACGCGGAGTACGTGTGGGTGCTGGATCCGATCGACGGGACGATCTCCTTCGTCGCCGGAGTCCCTCTGTTCGGGACGCTCATCGGACTGCTGCGCGACGGCGAGCCGATTCTGGGCGTGATCCACCAGCCGCTCACGCGCGAGCTCGCCATCGGCACCCCGTCGGGGACGACCTTCAACGGGGAGACGGTTCGGGTCCGCGAAGATCGTTCGCTGGCGGAGGCGATGCTCCTGACGACGGATCCGGGGGCGGTCGGCCGGCACCGGAACCTCGCGGGGTTCGAGGCGTTGTGGTCGAGAACGGCGCTGTACCGCGGCTGGGGCGACTGCTACGGATACCTCATGGTCGCGACGGGGCGAGCCGACATCATGCTCGATCCGATCATGCACCCGTGGGATATTGCGGCGCTGGTCCCGGTGGTCCGGGGCGCGGGCGGCGTGATCACGACCTGGGAGGGGGACGATCCGATCGGCGGCGCGTCGACGGTGGCGGCCGCGCCGGCGCTCCACGGCGAGGTGATGGAGATCCTGAACGGAACGGGAACGTCATGACGGGAATGAAGCGCCACCCGGGAGCGATGCCCGCTCTTCTGGCCGGCCTCGCGGCGTGCGGCGGGCCGGGGTCGATCGTGGTCGACAACGGGAACATCATCGACGGCACGGGGGCCGTGTGGCCGACCGGGCGCCTCGTCGTGGTCGACGGCCTGGTGACTTGCGTGGGCTCGCCGGGCGACTGCGCCGAGCCGGGGGGCGTGGAGGTGCTCGACGCCGATGGCTTCTGGGTCGTGCCGGGGCTGATCGATGTGAAGGAGGCCGCGGAGGTACCGAGCAACGAGCAGGCCGCCTACCTGGCCTTTCTGCTCGGTGTCACGACGGCGGCCGTCCCGGAGATTCCGGAGGGGCCCGAGGGGGAGCCGCTGCCGCCGACGGGCAGCGATGACGCGCGCATTCCCGCGCCGCGGCCGGCGAGGCCCGTCGAGGAGCCGCCGTACCCGCTCGGCCTCTTCGGCCTGGCGCTCGCCGCCACGATCCCGCTCGACGCAAGCGGGCCGCCCGGCCGCGAGCCGCGAGATCTCCAGCTCTTCGCGCGGTCGCGGGCGACGCTGGCCGACCGCGAAGCATTGATGGACTCCGCCCGCGCGATGGGGGCTCGGGGCGCCGCGTTCGCGCCGCGCCTGCTGGAGCAGGAACGCTGGGCCGCGCCCTACCGGCTTCCTCACGGGATGAACCGCCTGGTCGAGTTCGCGATGGTCACGGAGCGTATCCAGGACCGGCTCCTTCCCGACCGCACGCCCGCCGAGGCCGAACGGTTGGGTGCGGCGCTGGAGGTGCTCCGCGAGTTCGTGCGGGAGTTCCACGCCGCCGGAGGATCCGTCTCCACGGCGACGAACGGCGCGCTCGCGCCGGGGCTGGCGCTGCACGAGGAGATGGACGCGCTCGTCGCGGCCGGGTTGACGGCGGAGGACGCGCTCTACGCCGCCACGCGCGAGGCGGCCCGGCACCTGGGACTCGAGGATTCGAGGGGTACGCTGGAGCCGGGCAAGCTGGGGGATTTTCTCATTCTCGAGAGCGATCCGCGCCTGGACATTTCGCTCACGCAGACGGTCTCCCGCGTGGGCAAGGGCGGCGTCCTGTACGATCCGCCCACGCTCTTCGACGCCCTGCTCGACAACCCCGGCAACCGGGTCTCGGACAATCCGGTGCGGCTCCTGATCGGCGGGGCCGCGCTCCTGCTCACGCTGCTGCTCTTCGCGCGCGGCGTGCGGAGTCACCGCCGTTCGCTCGGACCCCGCGTCGTCCCCTGACCGGAGCCGGAGCCACCGGGCGGACAGTTGGGCGGACCGCTGGGCGGACCGCTGGGCGGACGAGCTACCAGAACGGTTCCGTGGCGACGAAGGTACGCCAGGATTCGATCAGGCCGGGCTCCGCCTCGCGCGCCCACCGGTCGTACCAGTCGCCGACCCGCGACGCTCCCTCCGCCGCGAGTGGATCGGCCGTGGCCAACTCCTGCGAGATCAGCCGGGCGACCGATGCGTCGTTAAGGCGGCCGAGGTCGTCCTGCAGCGCCGACAGACGTCGGAGGCAGGTGTCCACCGCCGGGCCGGGGAAGAGGGTTCGGGAGTAGTCGCACGCGTAGCGGAGCTTCTTGAGCGCGATCCTGACCCGGTGGCGCTCCGGCTCGGTGAGGCGATCGAAGCCGCTCCCCGCCGTCATCAGGCTCCGGTATGTCTCGTTCAGCCTGCGCCTCGCGGTCTTCGGGAGCGGCTCGTCCGCGTCCCGCACGACGAGGCCGCCGCCGTGCGCCACCCGCAGCAGGTCCAGGACGAACCGGTTGAACCGCCGGCCCCGGATCAACCTCCGCGCGGATTCGTGGGCCGCGTCTCGCCGTTCCCGGGCGGCCCCGCGGAGCCTTGGCAGCGAGGACACTCCGGGGTTCGCTTCGATCACGGGAGGCAGCGTTTCGAGCAGAAAGACGTCGAGGTCGCGCGCCGGACCCAGCCGCTTGAGCGCTCGCCGGGCCTCGCGGTTCAGGGCGGCGGCACGGGATCCGAGATGGGGTTTCAGGAAGCGGAGCGCAGAGCGTAGCCGCCGCAGGGAGACGCGCAGTTGGTGGATGCCTTCGGGATCGCCGGTCTCCAGCACCGGGGCGAGATTCCCCGTCACGTGGATGGACGCGGCGCGGACGACCTTTGCGAGCGCCCCATCGATCGAATCGGCCGGATAGAGCTTCACCCGGGTCGCTCGGACGGCGGGCGGCGACGTGCCGAGAAGCAGATCCGTGCCCTGCGCGGCCTTGGAGCGCGTTCCGATCCTGAGGCGACGCTTCTCCAAGAGCGCGCGTGCCCCCGTAAGCACGTCCTCCACCGGCCCGCTCAGCAGTTCCAACTCCAGTTCGGCTATCCGCGCCTCGCGTTCGCCCGCCGAGATCCGCCCCGTGTCCAGCGACACCTCCACCCGGGCGTCGCCCGTCCGGACCTCCTTCTTCGTGCGCTCGATGTCCGTCAGGAAGGTGGGGCGCAACGCGCCGGCATCCGCGATCCCGAGGTCGTTGACGGGAGCGTCGGGAGGGAGTCGAAGGGCCCGCAGCGTCTCATCCTCGCGGGTCGCGAGCGGAAGGCGCGACGTCCACTCGCCGCGGGTCAGCCCGTCCCCCTCATCCCTCTTCAGCGTGAGTTCCCGGAAGCCGCTTCCGCTCCGGATTCTGATGGCGAAACCGCGACGCCGGAGATGGCCCTCCGGCGTGTCGTAGTAGACCGTCAGCAGTCGTTCGCGCGTCGGCCGGGGTCCGCCCAGGTCGTCGAACGCCGCGGACAGCTCGGCCGCGCTTCCCGCCAGCTTGACTTCGACCTCGACCGTCGCCCGCACCCTGGAACCCCTTGTCGTGTCCCTATGCCACCGCGGCGCAGGCCTCCTCGAGAAGGGCCGCCACCCGGTCGAGCCCCTCGTCGAGTTCCGCGGCCGGGTTTCCGAAGCCGATCCGCAGGTAGTGGTCCATCCCGAAGTGGTCTCCGGGGACGACGAGGACACCCCGCTCGGCCCGCAGCCGTTCCGCCAGCTCCGTCGAGTTGATGTCGAGACCGTAGCGCACGTAGCAGATCGCGCCGGCATCCGGGGCCCGGTACGAGAACAGGTCCGAGCGGTCGTCCAGCCAGCGGGTGACGCGAGCGACATTGGCGCGGATGATCCCGCGCGTCCTCTCGAGTACGCGGGGGCGCACATCGGCGCTCAGCACGCGGCGCGCCGCGACGTCGGAGAGAGTGGCCGGCGTGATCGTCGTGTAGTCCTTCCGGCTCCAGAACTCCTCGTGCATGTGGGCCGGCGCCGTGATCCAACCGAGCCGGAGACCCGGAAGCGCGTAAGCCTTCGAGAGCGAGCCCGTCACGATCACCCGGTCGTAGCGGCCCCAGAAGCTCGGCGTCTCCGGGCCCTCGACCTCCGCCCCGATGTAGACCTCGTCCGCCAGAATCCAGGCCCCGACCGCCTCCGCCGCATCGACGATCTCGTCCATGGCCGCGCCCGTGAGGACGGCTCCCGTCGGGTTGTTCGGATTCGTGACGATGACGAGGCGCGTCCCCGGCGTGATGACTTCCGCGGCGCTTCCCGGTGCAGGCTGCCAACCACGCGCTTCATCGAGCTTCCACGAGACCATGTCCGCGCCCAGTCCTCGCGCGAGCCCGGGCGTCTGGCCGTAGGTCGGTTCCAGGGCCACGACCCGGTCCCCGGCCGACACCAGGCTCCAGAGTACGACATAATTCGCTTCGGCCCCGCCGGTCGTGACGATGATGTTGTCGGCGAGCGCCCCCTCGTACAGGTCGGCGATCACGGCCTTCAGCGGATCCGACCCATCGCTCTGTCCGTACTCCAGGCGGACGCCGCCCGGGTCCAGGTCGATGAGTTCCAGCAGTTCCGACAGCGTGAGCGGATGCACGCCGCTCTCGGAGAGGTTGTAGTCCACGCGGTGCTCGAACGTCGACTGCCACCGCTCCATCAGGAATGGGGGGACCCGCATTTCAGCTCCTGGGGTTTGATCGGGGTGTGCCGTTCGGATTGCAACTTTCAGAGGATACCAAAATGACGCGAAGACAGGAACAGGACACGGGCTGGAGGCCGCTGAGGTAACAGTCTCGTCACGGTGCTTGCCCCGTGGCGAAATCGGCCTAGGGTTGGCGCTGAAAGTGCCGTGCGCGACACCTCGCGGTGACCCGGCTCCGGACGTCCGCAGCCCCAGCCAGGCGTTGATCCATTGTTCGAAACGATTGCTCTGCTTCTGATTCTCGGGCTCGCCACCTTCGACCTCTGGGTCGGGGTCGCGAACGATGCGGTGAACTTCCTGAACTCGGCGTTCGGGTCCCGGGTGGCGCGGCGGCGCCTCATCATGATCATCGCCACGATCGGGATCCTCCTCGGCGCGTTCACGTCGAGCGGCCTCATGGAGGTGGCGCGGCGCGGCGTGTTCGACCCCGGCTTCTTCACCGACGTGGACGGGACGATCATCCTGACCTCGATTCTCGCACTCTACCTCGGAGTCATGGCGGCGGACGTCCTCCTCCTGGATCTGTTCAACACCTTCGGGCTGCCGACGAGCACGACGGTGTCGATCGTGTCGGAACTCGTGGGCGCCTCGATCGCGGTCGCCTTCTGGACCACGGCGGGCGGGTTTCGGGAGGCGGTAGAGGTGATCAACAGCGGGCCGGTACTCGGCATCTACACCGCCATCTTCCTCTCCGTGATCACCGCCTTTGTGAGCGCGGCGGGGATCATGTGGCTGGTACGGATCCTGTACGGATTCGACCTGAAGGAGAGCTTTCCGCGCTGGGGCTGGCTCTGGACCGGCGTCTCGTTCTCGGCGATGGGCTATTTCGTGCTGTTCAAGGGTCTGCAGGGCGCCGCGCTTCTCGGTGAGGAGACGATGACGATGCTGCGCGAGCAGATCGTCCTGATCCTCGCCGGAGTGTTCGTCCTGTCGAGCCTGTTTGCGCTCGCGTTGCGGCGGCGACCCAGGACGGTGGTCGGCGTCATCGTGCTCACCGGTACGGGCGCGCTGTCCATGGCATTCGCCGGGAACGACCTCGTCAACTTCATCGGTCCGTCGGTCGCGGCCTTCCAGGCGGTGCTCGTGGAAGGGGTCGACCTCTCCGGCCGGGTGCCGACGCCGCCGTGGGCGCTGCTGGCGGCGGGCGTCGTCATGGCCGTGGCGCTCATCAGGTCGCGGAAAGCGCGTCGCGTGACGGACACTGAGATCCGGCTCGCCGCGCAGAGCCACACACCTCAGCGCTTCCGCGACAGCAAGCTGGGTACGTCGATCGCGACGTGGGGATACTCCGGCTTCCTCCTCGCCAAGCGCCTCACGCCGCGCAGGATCCGGGAGCATATCGAGACGCAGACCGCACCGCCCCCGCCGGACGCGGACGATCCTCCGTACGATCTGCTGCGCGCGAGCGTGAATCTGACCGTCGCGGCGATGCTCATCTCCATCGGCACGGCCAACAAGCTGCCCCTGTCGACGACGTACATCACGTTCATGGCCGCGATGGGCGCCTCTTTCGGGGACCGAACCTGGACGACCACGGACGGTGGTCAGCGCGTGACGGGCATCATGGTGGTGCTTGGCGGCTGGCTCCTCACGGGCCTCATCGCCGCCGGGGTCGCCTTCACGATGGCCTCGCTGATCGTCCTCACGGGGGCGGCCGGCCTGCCGATCGTCGCTGTGCTGGTCGCCATCGGCATGTGGCGGCTCGGAAGGGTCCACCGGCCCGAGCCGGAGCACGGCTGATTCCCGACTCGCCCGGCGCGTCGCCTCGAAACGCGCCGGGCGGGGCCGAGCAGGTCAGCCCATGCGGGCGTCGAGCGTCAGTTCGTCCTGATCCATCGTGCCCCACAGGACCATGGAGCCGGCGAGAACGATGATCGAGGGATAGAAGAGGACCTGCGATCCCTCGAGGACCCAGCCCCACGGATCGAGGATCGACCGCCACACGGCGAGCGCCGTGATGAGGAGGACGACGAACGCCGCCGGGTACGCCCACTTCCTCAACAGGCCCGCCACCACAAGCAGACCGAGGGCGATCTCCAGGCCGCCGAACACGTTCTGGACGACCGCCTGCGAACCGATCCCGAGGTAGAAGCTCTCGGCCACGCGCTGGCCGTGCTCCACGTTGACGAACTTGTCGAGCCCCCACATCACCAGCAGCCACCCCGTGCTCACTCTCAGCAGCAACAGACCCCAGCGTTTCATGTCGGCCTCCGGTTCCGGTGTCGCGGGACGTTCCTCGTTCCTTCAAGAGTGGTCCGCGGCGATTGCGGGCGTCAATCGCGGGGGTCCATCGCGGGGGTCCATCGCGGGTGTCCAGCGCGCGCGCCCATCGCGACGGGCAGGGCGGGTGTTTTGACGCGGGGGCCGGGCGGCTAATTTCCCGGCCGGGTTGTCGGAAGCTCGAGTTCAGGGGATCGGGACGAATGAGGGTCGGTTCGAGAGGCGGGAGAGCAGGACGGCTATTGCCACGGCCTGCTCGAAGGGAACGCGGCGGAGTTCGGCGCGCTTGGCCGGTTTTCGCGTGCGTGTGGGCCGCGGCCGCGGGACTTCTCCTCCCGGACCCGGGCGCGGCGCAGCTTCCCCGGCAGGGGGCGTTCGATCTCGAGAAGGGAGACATCGCCGTCGCCCTCGACCGCACCGCCTACCTCGCCGGCGAGCCCGCCGAACTCGCGGTGCGCCTCACCATCGAGGACGGCTGGCACACGAACAGCTACGAACCGACCTACGACTACCTGATCGCGACGGAGATCGAGATCGAGGCGCCGCCGGACTGGCCCGCGCCAGAGACGCCTCGCTATCCCCCGGGCGAGATGAAGCGCTTCGAGTTCGCGCCCACCGCCATCTCCGTGTACGAGGGCGAGATCTTCATCCGGACCGCGCTGCCGACGCCGGCGGGAGCGGCGACCGGCACCTACCCCATCCGGACGAACGTCACCTACCAGGCGTGCGACGACAAAATGTGCCTCGCGCCGGTGACGACGCCGGCCACGGTGGGGCTGACGATCGACGCCGGAGGAGAAGTCGCGAACCCCGAGTTCTTCGCGGCGGCGACCGCCTCGACGGGCGGCGGCGGATCGCAGGTCGGGGGCGCCGGACGGGGCTTCCTCTGGTTCGTGCTATTGGGCTTCCTGGGCGGGCTGATCCTGAACGCGATGCCGTGCGTGCTGCCCGTGCTTTCGCTCAAGGTGTTCGGGCTGCTGAAGAGCGCCGAGGGGGGCCGGCGCGCGCTCACGACGGGGAGCCTCGCCACGGCGGCCGGGATCATCCTCTCCTTCCTGCTGCTGGCGGGGGCCGCGATCGGGGCGCGCGCGGCGGGCGTCGCGGTGGGCTGGGGGATCCAGTTCCAGGAGCCGGTGTTCGTCGGGGCGCTCGCGGTCGTGATCCTGCTCTTCACGCTCAACATGTGGGGGCTGTTCGAGATCCATCTCCCGGGGACGCTGGCGAAGGTGGGCTCGTCAGGTCCATCCGAGGGGCTCGCGGGGCACCTGGTGACCGGTTTCTTCGCCACGCTGATGGCGACGCCCTGCTCCGCCCCCTTCCTGGGGACGGCGCTCGGCTTCGCGCTCACGCAGGACTCGGTCACGACGGCCGCGATGTTCGGCGCGATCGGCACCGGGATGGCGTCTCCGTACCTGCTCCTGGCGGCGTTCCCGGCGGCGGGGCGCGTGCTTCCGCGGCCGGGGGCGTGGATGGCGACCTTCCGCGTGGTGATGGGGTTCCTGCTCGCGGCGACGCTCGTTTGGCTCCTCTTCGTCATGTCGGGCCTGGTGTCGGCGCCGCGCGTGGCCTTCTTCGAGATCGGGCTGCTGGCCGTGGCCCTCGCGATCTGGCTGGCGAGCCGGGCGCAGCGGGGGCGGGCGGCGCGCCACCTCGCCGGGTTCGCCGCGGCGGCGCTGACGGTCGTGGCCGTCTCCACCGTGGCCGCGGGGCGGTCCGAAGCGGGGCCCTCGACGATCGGCGTCGCGCCGGAGGACCGCCTGATCGCCTGGCAGCCTTTCGACCGCGAGCGGGCCGAGGGGCTCGCGGCCGAGGGCACCTACGTGTTCGTCGACGTGACGGCGGACTGGTGCTTCACCTGCAAGATCAACGAGACGCTCTTCCTGGAGACGGAGGAAGTGGCCGGGGCGTTCGACCAATACGACGTCATCGCCATGCGGGCCGACTGGACGCGGCGCGACGATTCGATCAGCCGCTACCTGGCCGACTTCGGCCGCTACGGCATCCCCTTCTACGTGCTCTACCGGCCGGACCGGGAGCCGCACGTCTTCTCGGAACTGATCTCGAAGTCCGCGATCCTCGACCTGCTCGGGGACTAGCAGCCCGCTAAGTCCCTCCGTTGGCCTGCTCGGGGCGAAGCGGAGTAACCACAACCTGGTGAGCGTCGAATGGATCCAATCGGCGCAGCAACACTGCGTCGCCTCGCGCGTCGAGCAACCGGTCCTCACCATCCATGCTCACCGTGAACAGCAGCCGCTCCCGGTCGATGTCCCACACTCGCCACGTTACGCTATCCTGACCGGGAAGCCGATAATCTCTCACCCAGAGTCTCGAATCGAAGTCCGTTAGCATCTCATCGATCGGGGGCGCCACTTCGTTTGCCGGCCAGTCCGGCACAAGGGAGAGGAGTCGCTCCTTTACGTCCGACGGCGGGAACGGGAACCTGCCGTCCTCAGCGGCCTCAATGAGCCATCCCCTTTGCTGCTGCCGCTGCGACGCCTCGGACTCTCGCCCCATCCGCACTTGGCCTGCGGACAGCCTGACGCCGGCCGGCATGGGAATACTGGCGACAGGCGCACCGCTCCAGTCGAATACCGAGATGGATCCCTGGTCAGTTTCGGCGACGACGAGACGGTGTGCGGTCGCCGCCTCCAATGTCCGGTGCCCAAACAACACGGGACTGTCACGTCTCGTGTCGGAATACCGTTCGTTGCCTTGTGTCTCCGCGACCACCCGAAGTCCGCCATCGGCATCCACCGCCACATACCGAGCTTGCTGCCAGTATCGACCTTCGGATTTCCGCACCATCGTGTTGTCGACTCTGTCGCGGAAGACCGTGCTGCCGTCTGGATGACGGGCTACCAGCCCCGGTTGAAGGCTGTTGAGCGGAACATCCAGGTAGCTTTGTGAGTGGCCAAAATCGCCATCGTGGCCAATCGACACGATACGACGCCTGAGGTAGTCGCTAACGGTGACACCCTCCGACGTGCGAACCGCCCGCTGTATGTGGCCGAATTCCTCCGGCCCCTCTCCCTGGCGCCCCACTACTCGATGCTCCCCGGACGCCATGTCGACGATGTAGATCTCGGTGCGGTCCACCACAACGAGACCGCCGTCCGGCGTGAAGAAGCCACCTCCGACGGACAGCAGCCGCTCGGAAAGATCCCGGTGCTCCGACGAATCGAAGACCGGGTCGGTAGAGGGACGACGCGGGGCGCGCGGCCGCGTTGGGGCAGCCGCTTCGATCCGGTCGAGGAACGGCGCCACGTCGAGGAGCACGATGTCGTCGCGCTGCCGGAGTTCGCGGAGGAACGGGCCCTTGTGTCCCGCGCCGTAGGTGAGGAGGAAGCGGACGCCCTCGCCCCGATGCCGGTCGAGTCCGGCCTCGATGTACGCCCAGTGCGAGGCGTTGATCGCGTCCCACCCCCCGGGGCCCAGGTCCGCATCGAAGAGGCGGGCGTACGTCCGCATGCGGATGTCGTAGGCCTCGTCGTAGGCATCGGTGTGGATCCAGCGCGGGTCGTCCGCCGCGCCCGCGGCGAGTGCCTCGGCTGAAGCGTCCGCGGCCGCCCGGTATTCCGCCCAGCCCGCGGCCCGGTCGGGGTCACGCGAATAGGCGTCGAGGTAGGCGGCCCGGAAGTCCGACATCGGCTCGGTCCACCCGGCGGTGGGAATGACCTCGAAGTCCAGTTCCCGGGAGAGGGGGAAGAGTCCCTCCATGTACTCGGGGAAGCGGCGGACCCGCGGCTCCTCGACCGTCCCGGTGGCTTCGAAC
>JAPPBA010000061.1 GCA_026705295.1 Candidatus Palauibacter australiensis | reverse complement strand
TGGCGGGCAGCGCCGCCAGCAGGCTCAGCAGCGCCACTGCCAGAAGTGCGGTCCAACCTCCGCGAAGCCATCGCCCTGGTGATCGAAGCCAACCGGGAAATGACCCGCGAGGCGAGACGGCCGGGTTACGCGGATGGAACGCTCCCGGGGAGGTGTTCGTTCATGATCTCGACGAACCCGCCCACGTCGTAGGAGCCGAGACGTCCCAGCTCGGCCATGACGGCCTCCCAGGTGACCGGCACGGCCCCGGCCTGGATCAGCCGCTGCATGCCGCGCTCGTGCGCGTCGAGGGTGGTGCCGCCGGAGACGTCCGACAGGGCGTAGATCTCATAGCCCTCCCGCAGCATGTCGAGCGCCGGGTACGCGAGGCACACTTCCGTCCAGAGCGCGGCCATGATGATCCTGCGCCGGCCGGTGGCCTCCACCGCCTCGCGGAACGCCGGCGTGTCCCACGCGTCCACGGTGCTCCGGTCGATGGTCTCGACGCCGGCGAGGATCTCCCGGAGCTCGGGAATGGTGTCCTCCTGGTAGCCGGCGGCCACGCCGATGGTCGAGAGGACCGTCGGGAGATCGTACAACTTCGCCGCTTTCGCCATGGCGACGACGTTGTTCACGAGCACGGGACGTTCGATCGAATGGGTCCCGGCGACCAGGCTCGGCTGGTAGTCGATCAGCACGAGGGCCGAGTTCTCCGGTGACAGCAGATGGTCGGTCCTCGGATCGCGGGTTGCTACGGGCATTTCTGGCCTCCTTGCAGAGTTTGCGTGTGTAAACAATTGTTGCTTACACACGTAAGATGCGTGCGTTGACAATCGTTGTCAAGGGGACTATTGTGGTTGGCATGGAGGACCTTCCCGTGCAGCCGAGCATCCTCTCGCCGGACGCGCTCCGCCCGTCGGGGGCGATGCTGTCGGCCCAGATCGCGCTCGGCCGGCTTATCGACCGGAGCGCGGTCGCCCCCACCGGTTACGATCCGACCCTGATCGACCTGCTCGTGCGGTTGGACCAGGCACCCGGCAACCGCCTTCGCGGCGTCGACCTGAGCCGTCGGTTGCTCCTGAGTCCCAGTCACGTCTCGCGAATGATCGACCGGGCCGAAGCGGCGGGTCTCGTCCGGCGCAGCGCAGACCCGAACGATCGCCGGGCGTCGCAGGTGGCCCTCACTCCGCGCGGACGCGAAGTGCTCGTCGACTTCGCGCCCCGGCTCGAGGCGGTGATCAAGCAGGTCATCCATCGAAACCTGCTCCCGGCCGAAGCCGAAACCCTCGTTGAACTGCTCGGCAGGATCGAACGGGCCGCCATCAAGCAGATCGCCGAGGGAGGGACGGACCACCGGGCCGCCGAGGGGTAGCTGTAGGCGTTCCCGCGGGAACGTCCCGGCGACTGATCTCCGACGCAGAAGTCGTGGAAGTGAAGCGCGGGCCGGACTGCTCGGTGCTGGACGTGGGCTGGCGGCGGCGGACCGTCGGGTGGCGGCGTCGCCAACGTCCCTGATCAGTGAGGCGGGGCCGGAACTCTCAGGGGTTGGAGCGGGTGAGGGGCCAGAGTTGGACGTATTCGATCTGGAATTCGTCGTAAGTGGCGCCGAGGAGGTAGTCGGGGCCGATTTCGAAGATGCGCAGGCCCGGCGGGGTCTCCAGGCGGCCGAGGACGCGGCCCGCGGGGTCGAATACGGTCCAGATCCGGCGCGTTTCGCCGGCGTGGCGGTATTCCTCGACCCAGAGGTGATCGAGTTCGTCCACGCGGATGCTGGTGAAGGCCGGGAAGGCGTCGGTCAGCGGCATGTCGGCCACGTCGGCCAGCGCGGCGGACCGTTCCGGGCCGGACAGGTTCTCGTACCGCCGGGCGAAATGGGCGTTGAGGTCCGCGCGGGTCGGGCGCCGGGCCTCGTGCTCCAGCCGCACGATCCTCGCCAGCCGGCCGTCGGTGGCGTGGGCCCGGAATTCGTAGCGGTCGTTCGTGCCTAGCACGACCAGGTCGCCCCACACGGCGGAGATCGGGTTGCGGCCGAAGGGGTGCGGCCGGACGGACATGTCTTCGGCACTGGCCGCCCACTCGCTGCCGGGATGCGTGCCCAGCGTCGCATGCACGCCGCCGTCCGGCTCGACGACCGCGTACTCCACCTCCCGCCGCGACAGGCCGTCCGGGAACTCGCCACCGGTGAAGCGAAACCCGGATGAGGACACGACGACCAGCTTCCCGTCCGGCAGAACTCCGGCCAGGCTCTGGTAGGGATCCGGCAGCCGGGAGGTGCGGCCGAGTTCTCCGTTCGCGTCGAAGACGGAGAACCGCCGCTCGCCAGTGTCCGACGCCGAGATGGAGTCGCCGGGCCAGGCCCCGACTCCGGAAGGAGCGCCGAGGCTGAACTCCCCCGGCCCCTCGCCCTGCCCGCCCCAGGACTGCAGATGGGTCCCGGAGGCGTCGAACGCCCGCAGTTCGCCGGAACCCGCGTTGGCGACGAGGATCCTTCCATCCGGCAGGCGCGTCGCGTCCGCCACCCGAAACAGTTCGTACGCGGGGTCGCCCTCGACGGCCCCGATCGAGAGCGCGGGCTCCGCCCCGATCCCCCAGCCGACCCGCGTGTCCGCCGCGGGCGCCTCGTTCTCCACGATCGTCACACCCGCACTGTCCCGCACCACCGCCTGAAGGCCAGCGTCCATGCCTCGGGCGCTCCCGGCGGCTGCGAGGAAGGCCGCCATCGCGAACGACCCGCCGCGAACGATGTTCCGCATGGTATGGCGCTCCAGATTCCGGGGTCTCACATACGTCCTCCAATATCCTGCAGTGCCGTGGGAAGGGGGTAGAGGGAGACGTATTCGATGTCGAGTTCGTCTTGCTCAATGACGATGAGATGCCGCTCGCCAACGCGGGTCAGCCTGGTGCGCGCGGGGAGCGCGATGCGACCGAGAAGACGCCCTGCGCCGTCAAAGGCGAGCCAGCGCTCGCCGTCCGGATCGCCGGGGCGGCTCCACTCCTGCACCCAGAGGCCGCCGGCCGGAGTGGCGCGAAGTCCGGACACGGTACCGAACGCCTCGGCGGCCGGCGCGGCGTCGAAGAACCTCGCCGCCTGCTGCCGCGCCTCGGGGGGCGCGCCCTGGATCGTCTCCTCCCGCGCCGCGTCCACGTGCGCCCGGGTGACGGTCCGGTCGCGCCCCGTCCAGCGGATCCGTCGGGTCAGCCGCCCGTCGGGATCCAGGATCCTGACCTCGTACGCGTTGCCCGTCGTCAGCGCGATGGCGTCGTCCAGGGCCGCCGCACCGGCCAGACCTTCGAAGTGCCGGGGCAGGAGCCGCGTTTCCCCCCCGATGTCGACGGGTCCGAGGTGCCATCCCGGGACGTTGAACACCGTGTCCCGCAGCGCTCCGGACCCGGCGTAGCGGAGGCCGATGAGCGGCGACCAGGCGAAGTCCCGCGCTCGCGTCATCAGCAGGCTGGTAACGAGTACGGTCCCGTCCCGGAAGCGCCCTCCGGGCAGCGGGGCGGCCGGGAGCGGGCGCATCGGGTTTACCGAGAGGAAGCTCCCGCCCGCGGTCCAGTAGGCGAGGCGTCGATTGCGCCAGTCATAGATGACGAGGGAATCGGACCCCGCCTTCCACACCCTCTGCGGGAGACCGAATTCGCGCGGGCCTTCGCCGAGAGACCCGAAGTGCGCCCGGAGCGTGCCATCTGTGGCGAAGATGCGGATCAGGGGCTCGATCTGGCTCACCACGACGACGGATCCGTCGTCCAGTTCGAGGGCGTCGGGGACGCGGAACATCTGGTATTCGGGCGGACCGTCCTGTCTTCCCAGGCGCAACGTCGCCGGCCCCGGCAGGCCGAACTCCGGGATATCGTCGCGGTTCTCGACGATCTCGACGCCCGCGCTGTCGCGTACCTGGAAGTCCTGGGGCGAGGCGCCGGACGCCGTATCGCACCGGATCCACAAGGCGGCGGCAACCAGGATCGTCGTCCTGCGGACGTTGTTCATGTGTTCCTCCCGCTACGGGATTCGGGTGAAGCGGACGCGGGCGGCGCGCGAGACGTCGAGCGAGTCGCGCGTCGTGCCGTAGAGTTCCGTTTCGGTGACCCAGGCGGGGTATGCGAGGTTGCTGACCCCGCGCGGCCAGCGGTATCGCGCCTCCAGCGTGCCCTCGCGATAGACGTCGGCCTCGCGCATCTCATCTCCGTCGACCCCCGTCTTCTCCACCCACAGCCGGCCGGCGCGGTCGAAGAAGAGTTCGGCCAGGACCGGCTTGCGGTCGGGGACACCGAACGGGTGTTCGCGCAGGTCGAACCTCTCCTTCTCCTGGTCGATCCGGGCCTGCGCGCGGCGGCGCTCGTCCGGACTCAACTCCGGTCCCTGCAGCGGCGCCTCGAGGCGCGACGTGCTCCCGTCGGGATGGTGGAGCGCGATCGCGTACGCGGAGTTGACGGCCGTGGCCCACCAGCCGCCCGGCCCGTGCCCGTGAATCCACAGCGGACCGAAGGGCTGGTAGACGAAGAATGTGGCGGCCTGGTCTCCTATCCTGATGTCGACGGGGCTGAAGCCGGTGGCCTGCTCCTCGGCCGTCGCCATCGGGACCGTGTCCACGGCCATGCCCGGACCCAGGTGGAAGCGCGTTAGCCGGGTTTCGCCGGCCGCCATGCCGAGGTCCACGAGCCGGCCCTCGGCGTCGAAGGTGACCGGAGCGACCAGGTTGAAGGAGGCGTTGACGCTCCTGAGGCTGCGCGCGTACTCCGCGCCGTCGTCGCCGAGCCTGAACGCGCTGTAGCGGGCGCTCTCCCGCACCCACAGGAGTCCATCGGGCCCGAACGTCATGCAGCAGGGGTTCGTCAGCTCGCCGGGACCGTCCCCCTGGCCTCCCAAACGGAAGGCGAAGCGCCCGTCCGCCTCGAACACCCGCACCTCGTGCGTCTGGTAGTCCGCGACGATCACCCGCCCGCGGTCGTCCGCCACGACGGAGCCGATTCTCGTGAAGAGGTAGGGATCTTCCCCCTCCACCTCGCCGATCTCGAGGTCGATCGCCCCCTCGAAGACCGGGATCTCGGGAGGCGGAGCGGGCGGTTCATCCGCGCACGCGGCGACGCCCGCGAGCAGCGCGACCGTGAGCAGCGCGACCGCGACCGGGATTCGGGGCTTCACGAGCCGGAGCGGTCGAGGGGCCAGGACTCAACGTACTCGACGTCGAGTTCGTCATCCCGCGAGCCGAGGATGTAGTCCTCGCCGATCTCCTCGACGGAGAAGCTCCCCGGCATCTCCACGAGCCCGAGGAGGCGACCGTCCGGATCGAACACGGTCCATAGCCGGTGCCGCTCTCCCGGCAGCCGGTATTCCCGGACCCAGAGGTATCCCAGCCGGTCGACGTGCACAGAGGCGAAGGCGGGGAAGGCCTCGACGAGCGGCATGTCGCCGACCGCGTCCAGCGCCTCGGGACGGTCGGGGTTCTGCCGGGCGACGTAGTCGCGCAGGTCGCCCCGGGTCGGCGCGCGGGCCTCGTGGTCGCGGCGGACGATCCTCGCGAGCGACCCATCGGGCCGGTACGCGCGGATCTCGTACCGGTCGTTGGTGGTTATGACGACCAGATCCGCCCAGACGAGCGGGTACGCATTGCGACTGAAGGGATAGGGGCGGGGAAAAGGCGATCCGTCGACCGTGTTCACCATGTACAGTTCCGATCCGGGGTACGCGCCCAAGTCCCGCTGCACGCTCCCGTCCGCTCGGAGGATGCCGTACTCCACATCCGGTCGGATGATCTCCGAGGTGCCCGGCTCACCGCGCTCGAACGTCGTGAGCGTGGCGGCGAAGACGCTCCCGTCCGGCAGCGGTCCGACGACCGACGGGTAGCCGCCCTCCGGCCTGAGAGCGCGACCGAACGTTCCATCCATGGAGAAGATGGAGATCCGGCCGCTGAACGGGTCCCTGGCCATCAGCGAGTCGCCCGGCCACGGCTTCAACCCCTGCGGCGCCATGGCTCCGAATTCGCCGGGACCGTCGCCCTGGCCACCCCACGACGCGAGGTGGACGCCGTTCGCGTCGTACACGCGGAGTTCGCCGGTCCCCGCGTTGGCAACCACGATCCGTCCGTCCGAGAGGCGCATCGCGCCGCCGACGCGGAAGAGTTCGTAGGCAGGGTCACCCTCCGCCGTCCCGATCGACACGGTGGCCTCGAGACCGACCCGCCACCCCAGCCGCGAGTCGAGCGGAGGCCGCTGGTTTTCGACGATCGTAACCCCGGCACTGTCACGCACCGTGCTTTGCAGGCCGCCACCGTCGCCGCCGCCGCCGCACGCCGCAGAGAGGGAGCCGAGGATGAGCGCGGGCGTGGCCCGCAGCGTCCGCATCGTTCGCGCCATTCGGATTGTCATGACGTGTCCAGGGAAGGAAGGCGGGGTCGGTTCAGCCGCACCGAACCGGAGACACGATCAACGACGCCTTGGTTGCGCGGAGATGAGCTCGTACACGGCGACGCTTTCTACGTCCAGGTCGTCGCGGAGGACGGCGAGGACGAGGTCTTCGGTCACGTCGAGGATTCGGAAGCGGGGTGGGGTCTCGACCTGGCCCAGCCACTCGCCGTTGGGGGAGATGATGGTGTAGGGGGAGCCCTCTTCCGGGTAGGCCGGGCGGTAGGAGGGCAGCCATACGTTGCCGTCGGCGTCGGCGAAGGGGGTGCCGAAGAACGGGACCGGCTGGCCGATCATGGCGCGATACGCGGCCATGTCTTCCCGGATGATCTCCTCGCGCCGGGCTTCGGACCCTACACGGTGTCTGCGGTAGAGCGCCCGGATATAGGTCTCGCCGTGCTCCAGGAGTTCCTCGGCGAGCAGGTTGGGCCCGGGTCGCCAGCGCACGATCTGGGTTATCGTGCCGTCCGGCAGGCGCCAGGTGACCTCGGGCCTGTCGGATCGGGTGTAGACGAACCGCCCCGCGGCCACCGTGACCTCGCCCATGGGCCGGATGATCGGGGATTCCTCTCCCGACCGCTGCCTCGGGAAGTGGTCGTACGACGCAACGGTGTCGAGGGCGCCGGTTTCGATATCGAACAGGGTCATGTGCCCGGCGAGCCACTCGGTGTCGATGTCGATCCAGAGGCTGGCGGGGTGTCGGTTCCAAAGCAGCAGCTCGCCGGCTGAACCGATCCCGGCCACGCCGAAGTGCCCCGCCCGAGGGAGGCTCGAGATGCGCGCGACCGAGTCGCCGACGAAGAGCGTGAGGCGGGACAGGCGATCATCGGGCACGAGGACGCTGTCCTGGCCCGGGACGAACAGCGCGTGGGGGGAGATGACTTCGCCCGGTCCTTCTCCGGCCGTGGCGAGCACCTCGTGCGTCGTGCCGTCCGGGCCCAGGACGACCATGCCGCTGTACCAGGCGACGACGGCGCTTCCATCCGGCATGAGCCGGCCGGCGTCGACGAACTGGAATTCGTAGTCGCCGGGGTTCGCCCCGTGCCGGTACCGCGGTTCCGCCGCCAGAGCGAAGGGCGCCTCGCCCTCCGGCCGGCCGGCATACTCGACGATCCGCACCCCGGCGCTGTCCCGGACCTGGACCCCGATGTCGCCGGTAAGCCGGGGCTCCCCCCCGCAGGCGGCGAAGGCCGCCGCCAGGATCGGTATGCGGCTCGGCGTGAGTAGGCGGCTCAGCGGCTGTGCGCGGCGCCTCACCGGGCGAAGGGCAGGTCGGCGATGTCGTACCAGTCGAGGGCCCGGTCGGGAATGCCGTCGCCGTCGTCCGGGCCGACCTGCCGGTCGACCAGCACGACCAGCGTCGGCCCCAGGAGGTCGAAGGCGCGGAGCCGGTCCCTCACCCGCACCGATCCGAGGTATGCGGAATCCTCGTACACGTCCAGCCAGGACCATTCGTGCTGGTCGCGCTGGGTGGCGATCCAGTAGCGGTTGGCGGCGTCGAACACCTGCTCGCCCGCGCGCAGATAGTAGTTCTTCGGAGTGGCGCGGTAGCGCTCCAACGCCTCGTCGGTGGCGGGCGTGCGCGGGAGGCCCTGCGACCTGTTGAGGGCCAGCAGTTCCTCTTCCGTTCGGGCCACGTCCTGCTCGTTCGGGAGTTCCGGGACGTACAGCGGCGCGCGGAGCACGGTGGCGTCGCCGGCGCCGCCGACGAAGATCAGGTGCCCTTCGCAGGCCACGAACGCCCAGCCCCCCGCCGGGTCCGGGATGCCGTAGACGACTTGCTCGCACTCGATGTCCCACGGACCGGCCGGCGACTCTTCCTGCCCGACGACCTCCCCCGAGGCGAGGTCCACGTCGTACCGGGTCATCAGCGATCCGGACATCCGGCCGAGCATCACCATGTAGTCCAGCGACACGCCGGAAACCGCGGCGCCGAACGACGGGAAGGGCTGGAACACCTCCGGCAGCATCACATCCGACACCCAGGCGCCCGACGGCTCGAAGACCGTGAAGCGGCCCAGGTCGGAATCCAGCACGCCGACGGTTCCCGCCTCTCCGCGCGCGAGATACGCGGGATCGATGAACTCGCCGGGGCCCTCGCCCTCGCGCCCGAAGACGCCGACGACGCCGCCTTCCCTCGTCACGCAGCGGACCCGCCCCTCGTAGGAGTCGATGACGCAGGCCGTGCGCTCGTCCGCGAGCAGCGCGACTTCCTCGCTTTCGCTCAGCGGTACGGCCGCCGTGCTGATGAGTTCGGGCGTGAAAACACCGGGGCCCGCGACATCGTCCCGACCGCAGGCGGCAACAAAGGCGGCGACGAAGGCGACGACGAGGGTCAGGAGTGGAAGGCACGTACCTGCACGGAACCACTGACGCATGACGCTCTCCCCCCGGATTTGGATTCGGTTCAGCCGCACCGAACCGGGGACACGGTCAGCGGCGGCTTTGGTTGCGCGTCAGTCCGTGCGCGTCAGTCGGGCTGGCCGTGGATCCATGCGGTCCAGGCCTCGACATCCGTGCCGAAGTCCTCGCCGCTGATGGCCTGGAGGAAGGTGATGGCCGGCGCGCGCGTCCCGCGGTGCTCGGCTCCCGCGTAGGCGAGCAGGAGGTCGGGTCGTTCGCTGGCCAGCTGCCGGCCGAACTCGGGGGCGATGCCCGTCGCGACGAGGGCCCGGAGCGTCGTATCGAACTCCCACGGGTTCGTCCCGCCGAAGAGCGCCAGCAGAGACTCTTCCGCCGGAGTCCAGTCCACCGGGCGCGGCGAGGCGTCGAAGGCGGTCAGCCCCTTGAGCACGCCGCCGGCCATTGCGGCAACCCGGCCCTCCGGATCAGTCAGGGTAAGGACGAGCGCGTGCCACGACGGGTCGCGGTCCACGAAGTTGCTGAGTACGAGCGTGGCAACCTCGCGCGTTTGCCAGGAGGCATCCCTCGCCACGAGTTCGAGGGCGAGGCTGTGGTCGCGTCTCCGGTCCGCGCGGTCGAGGAGACTCCAGACCTCGGCGAGAGCTTCGGCGTCGATCCCGAACCACTCCGCGACCTGGCTCGTGCGGTCCGGATCGCCCCGCGCGTAGAGAGCCTGGGCTGCGTCGTACAGCAGCCCGGGGTTCTCCTCCGCGATCGCCTTCAGGCTTTCAAGCGCCTCCGGCAGAACGAGGGTCTCGCGACCGATCGCGCGAGGGCGGACGCGTGTGGCGTCTTCCACGCCGACCACGACCGTGTAGACCTCGTCAGATCCCATCGTTCTGTACGACATGGCGGCCGCCTCGGCGAATCCGAGATCGCGCTCCATGACGGCGGCGCAGGCGTGGAACGGCTGGCCGGGAGCCAGTTCCTGGATCGCGTCGAAGAGTTCGCGCGCGGTCCACTCCTGCAACCCGACGAACTCGACCGGTCCGTCGGGCCCTTCGATCACTTGGCCGAGGCCCGGCGCCGCCGTCGCGGCGAGGAGCAGGATCATGCAGGGCACCGCGCGCCCGAACTTCATCGGGACTCCTTTGCTGCGTCTTATCCCGGTCGCCTGGGCACCGTATCGGTGGCCGGAGAAGGCAGTGTATCCGCGACCGGAGGGCGCAGCAATTCGAGGAGGAAGTCCACCGCTTCTTCGGATCCCGTGCGGCCGAGCCAGTAGATGCCGCGCTCCCGCACCTCATGGTCGGGTTCGTTGCGGATCAGTTCCATCAGCACCCGAGGGGCTTCGGAGTCGGCATCGGCCCGCTCGAAGATGGCGTAGATGGCCTGCATCTTCAGGAAGGGCTCCGAAATCTCTCCGTAGAGGTCGGCGAGGTACGCGACCGTCACCGTCGGGTGACCCGCCCACGCGGTGAAGGCTTCCTCGCGCACGTCTTCGGACTCCTCCGTGTCGAAGGCGACCGAG
>JAPPBA010000060.1 GCA_026705295.1 Candidatus Palauibacter australiensis | reverse complement strand
ACACGAGCAGGCCGCCGATCAGCATCCCCGTCGTGCCGCCGAGCAGGGTGAGCGTGGCGGCCTCGACGAGGAACTGCCACATGATGTCCCGCCTCCGGCTGCCCATCGCCTTGCGCAGCCCGATCTCGCGGGTTCGCTCCGTCACGGAGATCATCATGATCCCGATCACCCCGACGCCCCCGACGAGGAGGCCGATGCTCGACAGTCCCACCATGGCCGCGAAAAGGATGCCCGTCAGCTGGCCCCACAGATTCATGATCTGGTCGGAGGTGATGAACGCGAAGTCATCCTCCTCGCCCGGCTTCAATCCGCGCAGTTGCCGCATGCGCGCGCGGGTCGCATCCAGCGCCGTCTCAAGATCCGCTTCGGCTTCCGGTCGCACCAGCAGGCCGATCTGGCGGTCCCATACGCGCAGCACCTTGTCCGCCGTCGGGAAGGGGAGCCACACGTAGTGCGTCGCCAAGCCCGCGAAGAGGTTGGCCGGCGGACGGTACACGCCGATCACGCGGACCCTGGATCCTTCGCTGCGCCGGGAGATCCGAATGTCGCGTCCAAGCGGATCCCGGCTCCCGAACAAGCCCACCGCCGTGGCCGAATCGATGACCGCGACCGTCGCGCGCCGATCGGCTTCGAGCTGCGTGAACCAGCGGCCGGAGATGATGTCGCCGCTCGAGATCTCCAGGTAGTCGGGGCCGACGGCGTAGAGCGAGATCTCGACGCGCTCCGATCCCACGCTCGCCTCGTAGCCCGATCCCGCCAGGTCTACCATCGCCGCTGCGCTACCGATTTCCGGAATCTGCGCAATGTCCTTCGCCCACTCAGGCTTCAGCGGTGGGTTACTGAAGAAATCGTTCTCCGCATCGTCGAGTGGACCGGCGGTGAAGTCGATGGACGAGAAGTCAAAATGGACGATGTTGAACGTCGTCATCCCGTTCGGAGCGACCAACTCCGAGAAGCTCCGGTTGACGCCGGTAATCACCGCCGCCATCACCATGACGACGAGCACGCCGATCGTCACGCCGAGGATCGTGAGACCGCTCCGGACCTTGTTTGCGCCGAGGGAATCGAAGGCGACGGCGATCCCCTCCGTGACCGTCGTAACAAGACCCATGCCACCCCGCCGCGACGCCTTCATCGCGAAATCATCCCGGCGCCGTCACTCGAACCGAAGGGCTTCGATCGGGTCGAGCCGGGCGGCGCGGTAGGCGGGGTAGAGCCCGGAGGCGATACCGACGCCGAGTCCGAGGACGAGCGAGACGATCATCGCGGGCACCGAGACCGCGGCCGGGAGCGACCAGATCCTCTCGACGAGGAACGCCATCCCGAATCCGGTCCCGATGCCGAGCGCCGCCCCTGCGATCGAGAGCGTGGACGCCTCGGTCAGGAACTGGAACAGGACGTCCCGCCGCCGCGCCCCGAGCGACTTGCGGAGTCCGATCTCGCGCGTCCGGTCCGTAACCGAGAGCAGCATGATGTTCATGATCACGATCCCCCCCACGACGAGCGAGATGCCGACCAGACCGGGCAGGGCGGTCATGAGGACCCGGTTTACGGTCGCCCATACGTCGAGCACGGCGCTGGAGGTATCGATGCCGAAGTCGTTGGGCTGGGACGGCCGCAGCCGGCGGAAGGTCCGCATCGCCCCCTCGACTTCGGCGATGGCCGGTTCCAGTTCCTCGGCCGAATTGACCTTGACCGTGATTCCGTCGACCTCCAGCCGCCGGCGCGTGACTGTGCGCTGAAAGGTCTCGAACGGGATGAGAATGGCGGCGTCGCGAATATTCCCCGCGAAACCGCCCTGCCGTTCGAGGACGCCGACGACCCGGAAGCGATGTCCCCCCGCCCGGATGCGTTTGTCGATGGGTGACGTCGTGGGGAAGAGCCGCTCGGCGATCTGCGATCCGATGACGGCGACCGCGAGCGCCTGGGTGTCGTCGATGGCGGTGAGGCCGCGGCCCTCTTCCACCTTCCACCCCTGGACTGCCTCGTACTCCGGCGAGCCTCCGATGATGCGCACGTTGCGCCGCTCGTACTGACCGTAACGAACCGAGCCGGCGAACGAATTGGCATAATACGCGAGGTACCGGGCGTTTGGCGCCGCGTCCTGCACGACCTCTACGTCGCGCATGGTCAGTTCGGGATTGCTCCGCCACCGCCGACGCTCCGCTTCGTCGATCTCGCCTGTCTGAATCTGTGGCCGCCGCACGACGGTGAACGTGTTCACGCCGAAGAGGGAGCCCGCGAAATCGTCCCGAACGTAGTTGTTCAAGCCTTCGACGATCGCGATCACGGCGATGAGAAACGTGATCCCGATGCTGATGCCGAGGAGCGCGAAGAACGACTTCAGCTTCTGCGCCCGGACCTGTTGCAGCGACAGGCGAATGCCCTCCCAGAATCTCATCGACGGAGAGTCGCGCGGCCGCTAGCGGCCACCATCCACGGGTGGTGTGGTCGGAGGTGCCCACGGGTTCGAGATCGGACGCGGGGTTCCCGGGGTCGGAGGGGTCGCCTCGGGCGCCGCCGGGTCCACCGGGGCTGCCGTCGGTGGAGGCGTCGGCTTGGGCTCGGACACCGCCTCCAGAGTCGGGGCCGGAGCGGGCTCGGGCTCGGGGCTCGCCGGCGGGTCCGCCGCGACCGGAGTTGCCGTGGGCTGCTTGAGGCCGCGCGCGAGGTAGTAGTCCACCGACATCTGCGCCTCGACCTTGCCGTCGACGAGCGTGATCACGCGCTGGGAGCGGGCCGCGATGTCGTACTCGTGCGTGACCATGATGATGGTCTGCCCGTTCTCGTGCAGCGTGTCGAAGACATCCATGATCTCCTCGGAGGTCGAGGAGTCGAGGTTGCCCGTCGGCTCGTCCGCGAGGAGGATCGAGGGGTCGTTGACGAGCGCCCTCGCGATGGCCACGCGCTGGCGCTGACCGCCGGAGAGTTCGTTGGGCTTGTGGTCCATCCGGTCGGCCAGCTGAACGATCTCAAGCGCCTGCGCCGCCCGCTGCTGCCGGTCCCGGCTCGATACTCCCGCGTAGATGAGCGGCAGTTCCACGTTGTGCAGCGCCGTCGCCCTCGGCAGGAGGTTGAAGGTCTGGAACACGAAACCGATCTCCCGGTTTCGAATCCGGGCCAGGTTGTCGTCGCTCAGATCCTGGACCGCCTGCCCGTTGAGGACGTACTCCCCGCTCGTCGGGGAGTCGAGGCAGCCAATCATATTCATGAGCGTCGACTTGCCCGAGCCCGAAGGCCCCATGATCGACACGTACTGGTTCCGGAGGATCTCGATGTCCACGCCCGCCAGCGCGTGCACCGTCTCCGTGCCCATCACGTACTCCTTCCTCAGGTCGCGCGTGACGATGATCGACTCCATCCGTCCGTTCCCGCTCATCGTCCGTTCTCCCCGTTGACCGCGGCGTCGCTCCCTTCGCCACCGTCTTCGCGGTTGGCGGCCGCCCCGGGGGCTGGCCCGTCGATCCGGATCCGGCTTCCGTCGCTGAGTTCGCGGATCGCCTGGAACGAGCCGGAGACGACGGTCGTGCCCACTTCGATCCCGGACACGACCTCGAAGTAGTTCTCGCCGGCGATCCCGATCTGCACGGGCCGGAAGCGGACGATGTCGCCCTCCACGACGAAGACGCCCTCGATGTCCCGCACCGCGTCGGAGCTCGGCGCGCTCGGCACGTTCTCGTTCGGGATCTCCTCGTACTCATCCGCATCCATCAGCGTGAGCGCCGTGATGGGGATGCTGGGCACGTCGTCGCGGGTGGCCGTGATCACGTCGGCGGTGGCCGACAGGTCCGGCCTGATCCCTTCTGGAGGCGCGCGCAGTTCGATCTTGACCTCGAAGTCGATCGCCTGGGCGGAACCGCCGGACGTGGCCGGATTCAGGGGGACGATCGAGCTGTTGCCGATCTCGGTGACGGTCCCCACGAAACGCCGGTTCGGAAAGGCGTCGATCTCTACGTAGGCCGAGTCGCCGATGGAAATGTCGGGCACGTCGGTCTCGTCCACCTCGATCACGGCCTCCATGACAGAGAGGTCCGCGACCGTCAGCAGCACGGTCCCCGGGTTGTTCATCGTCCCGACGATCGCGGTCTCGCCGCGTTCGACGTTGAGCCGCGTGATCCGGCCCGACATCGGCGCCCGGATCGTGGTCTTCCCGAGCCGGTCCCGTTCCTGGTCGAGGTTCGCCTCGGCCTGTTGGACCGAATGCTCCGAAGCCTCGAAGAGCCGCTGCTGGACCTCGGCGTTCGTCACCGCCTGCTCGACCTCCGCCTCGGTCACGAAGTCGGTGCCCCGCCCCTGCAACGCGGTGAGACGGTCCGCGTCCCGCTGCGCCTGCTGGTAGGCGGCCCGCTGCTGGGCGAGGGTAGCCTGCGCCTGTGCGACGCCGGCCTCCGCCCGATCGACCGCCGCCCGGAAGAGAGCGGGGTCGATCTGCAGCAGGAGGTCTCCCTCCTCTACGTCCTGCCCTTCCTCGACCGGGAGTTCGATGATCCGCCCGGCGACATCCGTGGTGATGTCCACATGTGTCTTGGGCTCTATGTGGCCCGTCGCGGAGACATCGTCGACGAGATCCCGCAACCCGACGGCCTCCACGCGGACTTCGACGGCGCCGCGCCCTTGCCGCTGCATGGCGAGGAATCCCATGGTCGCGAGAAGTCCAACGACGACGACCGCGATGATCGCTTTCTTCATCCTGTACAAGGACCTTTATTTCGAG
>JAPPBA010000059.1 GCA_026705295.1 Candidatus Palauibacter australiensis | reverse complement strand
CCCTCGACCGAAATCGAGTTGATCTTCTTGATGCCGTCGAGCGAACTGGCTTGCCGAATACCTTCGGGTGATGTGGGTTCCGATCGGCGGATTCGCCGTCGGCTACCTGATGATCATCGTCCTCTTCGCCGGATTCTATGGAACCCTGGAGCGGTTCAATGCCGGCGCGTTTGCCGATGCCGGCGTCGGGGTCAAGGAATGGCTGTTTTTTGCCTTCTTCACCGGCCTCGCCCAGGACTACGCAACCGTCGTCCCGGTTTCGGACGGCGCCCGCCTGCTGGTCGGAGCCCACCTCATTCTCTCGGCGGGGTGGGTAGTAGTGCTGCTCGCGGCCGTGATGTCGTCCATCGGACCCAAGTTGGAGAGAATCGCCAGACGCCACGCGGAGGAGGAATCGTGAACCGTTTGATCTGGCTGGCCCTCCGGATTGCGGCGGCGGTCGCTCTCATCGTCGCGACGTGCGGTTATGCGATCACGGGGAACCACACCGACGTCTTGCTGGGAGTGGGGTGTGCGGTCGCCATCGGCGTGGGCGTTGGCCTGCGGGGGAAGTCGAACGGCGGTCCGTGGGTCGGCATCCTGATCGGCTCGATCGTGGGGGTCGTCACGGCGTTCCTGGCCGGCGCCCTGAGCGTCGGCTGGGGTGTCATCATTCCGCCCCTTGGCCCATTGGCCGTCGGCTTGATCGGTGGGCTGGACCGGTCGTCCCTCTCAGGGTATCGGGATGTAGCCCGGGAAACGTTCGTCGTGGCGGTCCTGCTGAGCCTGGGGTTCATCCCCGCGCTCGTCGCGGGTGACGTTGCCATGGCGCCGCTGGTAGCGGCGTTCCCGCTCGTGGCCGTGCCCTGGGGCGCGCTGCTGATCGGGCTCATCAGCCGACGGCGCGCGGGATGGGACAACGCCCGGCCTCCCCGGCTCCTGGTCCTCGGCGCGGTTGCGCTGCCCGTCTTGATGGGCCTCCTGTTCGGGTTCGGCGTGGTACGGGAAGACGTCGGTTTGTCGGGCATCGCCGAGGTTCTCTGGATTGTCGTCATCCTCATCATCTCGCTCGCCCTGCTGCCGCTGACCGCGTTTCTGGCGGGACGCGCCGCTGCCACCTGGCTCCGGCCGCGCCTTGAGGTGTACGGCCAGCTCGCAGCCTACCTGCGGGTGATGTGGGTCCCGATCGGCGGGTTTGCGCTCGGTTACCTGACGATCATCTTCCTCTTCGCGGGCTTCTACGGAACCCTCGAGCGCTTCCGCCCGGGGTCGTTCGCCGACGCCGGCGCGGGCCTGGCCGACTGGGTGTCCTTCGCCTTCTTCACCGCCCTCGCCCAGGATTATGCGGCCATCGTCCCCGTCTCGGCCGGCGCCCGGATGCTGGTCGGCCTGCACCTGATCCTCTCGGTGGGCTGGGCGCTCGTGCTGTTCGCGGCGGTGATGACGTCCATCGAGCCGAAGCTCGCCCGGATCGCGCGGCGACACGCCGACGAAGACGCCAACTGACGAACATTGGAGGATTCCCGATGACCAAGAGAAAGCAGGCGAGCGACTTCCCCAAGGAGGTGCTGGCCCTCTTCGATGGCTACGTGCATGGGTTCATTCGTCGGCGCGACTTCCTGAAAGGAGCCGGGAAGGTGCTGGGCAGCAGCGCGGCCGCCGTGGCGGTCCTCGAGGCACTTCGTCCCAACTACGCGTGGGCGCGGCACGTGGCGACCGACGATGCCCGAATCCGGCAGGAGTACGTCACCTACCCTTCGCCGGACGGCTCGGGGACCATGCGCGGCTACATGGCCGCGCCCGTCGACGCGACGGAGCCCAGGCCTGCGGTCCTCGTCATCCACGAGAATCGCGGCTTGAACCCCTACATCGAAGACGTGGTCCGCAGGTTCGCCGCCGCGGACTTCGTGGCGCTGGGGCCGGACGCGCTTACCCCCCTGGGTGGCTATCCGGGCAACGACGACGAGGGCCGGGTGATGCAGCGGCAGCTCGACCGGGACACGATGATGGAGGACTGGGTGGCCGCGTTCCGGTTCCTCCGCGACCACGAGACGACCACCGGGCGCGTCGGGGCCGTCGGGTTCTGCTACGGCGGCGGAGTGGTGAATCAGCTCGCGGTCCGCCTTCCGGATCTGGGCGCCGGTGTGCCGTTCTACGGGTCGGCCGCGGCCGCGGAAGACGTGCCCTCGATACAGGCGCCCCTGATGATCCAGCTCGCGGGGCTGGATGAGCGCATCAACGCCGCCTACCCGGCCTACGAAGAGGCGCTGGAGGCACACGGAAAGTCCTTCGTGGTCCACGTCTACGAGGGAGCCAACCACGGCTTCCACAACGACACCACCCCACGCTACGACCAGGAAGCCGCCAGCCTCGCGCAGGACCGGACCATCGCGTTCTTCAACGAGCACTTGCGGGGATGAGGCCTGCCGGCCGGCCGGACTGGTGCCGGGACGGGCGGGGGACGAACATCTTCACATGACGTTCGAAATCGCATTCGTGCTGGGGCTGACGCTGGCGGCGCTGGTCCTGTTCGCCATGGACCGGCTGCGGCTGGATCAGGTCGCCATGTCGGTCCCGGTGGTCCTCCTCCTGAGCGGCATCCTCACGCCGGCCGAAGCCGTATCGGGCCTGTCGAGCCGCGCGACCGTGACCGTCGGCTCGATGCTCGTGCTCGGCCTTGGGCTCCGAAAGACCGGTCTCGTGTCCGCCATCGGGGCCTGGGCGCGCACTGCGCCCCTCGGCGGCAAGTACTCCCGCATGTTGGTGCTCTGCCTCGTCTGCGCGCTCCTCTCGCCCTTTCTCATGACCACCGCCGTCGTGATGGTGTTCCTGCCCGTCTTCGTCGCGCTCGCCGACCAGGCCGAGGAGCCGGCTTCGCGGTATCTCATGCCCCTATCCTTCGTCTCCATTCTCGGGGGCACCGTCACCCTGATGGGGACCTCCACCAACCTCGTCGTGCACGGCGAAGCGATGAGGCGCGGGTTCGACGAACTCCACATGTTCTCGATCACTCCGCTCGGCCTGATCTGCCTCGCCGTGGGTCTGGTGTATCTCTTCACCGCCGGACGGGTGCTCCTGCCGCGCCGCGTCCGGGCGCCGGACCTGTCCAGCAAGTACGACATCCGCCGCTTCGTCACGGAACTGCACGTCCCGGAGGACTCGCCCGCCAACGGCCGCTCGCTGGCCGAACTCAAGTGGGGCGAACGGTACGGCGTCACCGTGCTGGACATCGAACGGGGCGAACAGGAGATCACCGCGCCGCACGGAGACCGCCACATACGGCCGGGCGATGTCCTCTACGTGCAGGGCTCGGCGGAACGCCTTATCGAACTCGCGCGCCGGCAGCGACTCGAGACCCCGCGGGAGCGGAAGGAGCAGGGGCTTGATCTGGCCGGCGGCAGCGGCCGGCTGGTCGAAGTCCTCGTGGCGCCCGGCTCGAGTCTCGTAAGCCGGACGCTTCGCGATCTGAACTTCGCGCAGCGCTACGATGCGGCCGTGCTCGCGATCCAGCATCACGGCGTCACCGTAACGGAACGGCTGGCGGAGGTCTCGTTCCGCGTCGGCGACCTCCTCCTGGTGCACGGGACGCCGAACGCGCTCGCACGCCTCGTCGAAGATCCCGGGTTCGTTCCCGTGGGAGAAGTGAAGACGCAGACCGGGCGCAGGCCGCGGGCCGGCGTCGCCGCAGCGATCATGGTCGGCGTCGTGCTCAGCGCCAGCCTCGGCCTCCTCGACATCATGACGGCCGCGCTCTCGGGCGTCGGCCTCATGGTGTTCACGCGCTGCGTGCGCGTCGAAGAGATCTACGCGGAGATGGAGTGGATGGTCCTCTTCGTGCTGGCCGGCCTCATTCCGCTCGGCGTGGCGCTTGAGACCACCGGGGCGGCGGAGTTGCTCGCGCGCGGCGTGGTGGCGGCGACGGCGCCGCTGGGAGCGTCCGGACTCGTCGCGGCCTTCTACCTGGTGACCGTCCTCATGACGGCCATCGTGTCCAACGCGGCGACGGCCGTGATGCTCACCCCCGTCGCGATCCTCGCGGCCACGCAGGCCGGCGTGAACCCGTACGCGCTCCTCATCGCCGTCATGTTCGGCGCATCCGCCTCCTTCGTCACGCCCTTCGGCTATCAGACCAACGTCATGATCTACGGGCCGGGCGGATATCGTTTCTCGGACTTCGTGAAGGTGGGCGGCCTGCTCAACCTCGTCCTCCTCATCACGGCCAGCCTCCTCATCCCCATTTTCTGGCCCAGCTAAGCTGACCCTCGGGCTTTCCTGAAGCGCCAGCCGTACATGACGCGACCGTAGTAGTTGAACATCTTCCTCGCTTCGGGATCCTCGAAGGGGTAGTCCGCGCCGATCTGTCGCGCGGCCGCGAGTCCGGTGACGAAGGCGGTTTCCTGGCTGTTGATCAGCGTGTGGGCGCCGCAGTGCCAGCTCCGCCGTTTCCCCTGTATGAAGCGGAACAGGGGGACGAGCCACGCGACATGGCGGACGTCGTGCACGATGTGCTGGAACCACCGCCGCTCGATGACCTTCTCGTCGTCGATCTCGCTGATCGGGTTGTACGTCACCAGGCAGGGCTTGTCCGAGCGCTTCGCCCACGGCTGCTGGTTGTGCATGATGTACGTGATCTCGTAGTTGTCCGGCCGGGCGCCGTACTGCGCGATGTGGTTGCTGCGGGTCTCCAGCGCCTTCACCTCGTCATCCGGCAGGACCGAGGCGTCCGAATGCACGACCGTGTGGTTGTGGAGTTCGCTCTCGTAGCGGACCGACGAGAGGATGTAGCGCTCCAGAAACGTCGGCTCGTCCAGCATCATCAGCGTCTGGTTCGCGTTGCAGGCGAAGATCACCGCGTCGAACGTCTCCTCCACGCCGTCCTCATCCTCGACCACGACGTGCGATGGCCCTCGAACCACCCTGCGGACGGGCCGGTTGAGGTAGACCTTGTCCCGGAAACCGCCCGAAAGGCGATCATAGATCCGGCGCGTTCCCTGGTCCCACGTCTGCATGGTCGTCG
>JAPPBA010000058.1 GCA_026705295.1 Candidatus Palauibacter australiensis | reverse complement strand
CTGAAAACGAGGAACAAAAACACGTAGGTCTTCAGATAGCCGTAGTGAAGCAATCCGGATCCGCAGAGATCATCCCACCCGAAGGGGAGGACCTGCAACTTCAGTGATCGCCTGACACCACCCGGCCTCGCACCGCCTTCGCGGCAGCCACCGAGTTGACGGCACTGGTCGCCGACCCATCTTGACCGCATCAGCGAACTTGGCGGAGGGAGGGTTGCTGCGGAATGATCACAAGCCCGACACGCATTGCGCGGAGGACCTTTCTCGCCACTGCCGGCGGGCTTGCGCTTGCGGCGACGGGCGTGGCGGGTCGGGTCCGGGGGGTGCCGGGGCGGCGAGTTCAGGCGGATCTGTTTGTCGTCAACATGTTGGGGGGGATTCGGAACCCGAATCGGCAGGGGTCGCGGGGGGCTCTTGGTGGCGATCCCGCGGACGGGCCACTCACGCTGGATGAGAGGGCGCTCGCTGATGCCTTGAATTCGAGGACCGCGGCCGTCAACACGACGATCGGGTACGTGGCCGGGCTGCAGGAGCCGTTCGAGTACTCGGTCGCAGACGTGGCGCGCTGGAACCGGATCATTCGGAACCATCCGGAGGCGCTCCTCAAGGTTCGGGCGGCGAGCGACATTGAGCGTGCCGCCCGCGAGGGCCGGGTCGGCATCATCCAGGGGTTCCAGAACGGGGCCATGATGGGGGACGACGCGGGGCGGGTCGCCGTCTTCGCGGGGCTCGGCGTCAGGATCATCCAGCTCACGTACAACGGCCCCAACCAGTTGGGGCATGGGTCGATGGTGCCGGAGAACGGGGGGCTCACGGACTTTGGCCGGGACGTGGTCGCCGAACTCAACGCCACCCGGACGCTGGTGGACCTCAGTCACAGCGGCGAGCAGACCTGTCTGGACGGGATCGACGCGTCCGCCGCGCCGGTCGCGATCACCCACACGGGATGCCGCGCGGTGACGGACCTTCCCCGCAACAAGACGGACCGGGAGCTGCGACTCGTCGCCGAGGGCGGCGGGATCGTCGGGATCTACTTCATGCCCTTCCTCGCGGCCGACGGCATGGCCGTGGCGGAGGACGTGGTGCGGCACATCGAGCACGCGGTGCAGGTGTGCGGCGAGGAACACGTCGGGATCGGCACCGACGGCGGGACGACGGCCGTGGACGATCTCGACGCGGCGTACGAGGCGGCCCGCCGGGAGGTCGAGGCGCGGCGCAGGGCGGGGATCAGCGCGGCGGGGGAGCGCCCCGGCGTCGTCCCCTTCATCCCGGATCTTCAGGGCCCCGACCAGTTCCGGCAGCTGGCCGGCATGCTCGCCGCGCGCGGACACTCGTCGGAGCGCATCGAGCGAATCCTGGGGCTCAATGCGCTGCGCGTCCTGCGCGACGTCTGGGGAGAATGAGGATGTGGAGACGGGCCGCGCGCGGGCCGCTGGCATGGACGGCGGCGATGGCACTCTCCGCGCTCGCCGCCCCCCTCGCGGGCCAGTCGCGGAGCGGGGAACCGCCGCGGAATCCGAACGCGGAGTCGGAGACGATCATCTACGAAGGGGTCTCCGTGTTGGACGGCACCGGTGCCGCGCTCATGCCGGACATGTCGATCGTCGTCCGCGACGGAAGGATCGCGGCGCTCGCCCCGACCGACGAACTGTCCCCCGACGCCTGGCCCGAGGCGGAGGTCGAGGATGCGCGGGGGCTGTACGTCATCCCGGGACTGATCGAGAGCCACACGCACCTCGCCACGCTCGCGGACCGGGCCGCGGCCGAGTTCGAACTCAACCGGTTCATCTACGGGGGCGTGACGACGGTCCGGGACATGGCCGGCGACGTGCGCGCGCTCGCGGAACTCCAACGGGCGGCCCTGGTGGGCGAGATCCCGGCGCCGGACATCCACTATGCGGCCCTCGTCGCCGGCGAGTCCTTCTTCGTCGACCCGCGCACGCGGTCCTCGTCGATGGGAGAGGTGCCCGGGCGCGTCCCCTGGCTGCAGATCGTGGACGCCGAGACGGATCTGGCCCAAACGATCACGCTGGCCCGCGGCACCTAGGCGACGGGGCTCAAGACCTACGCCTCGATCGAGGGTCCCCTCCTGACGCGGATCGCCGCGGAGGCCCGGCGCCAGGGGATGCCGGTCTGGTCGCACACGCACGTCGGCCCGGCCCTCCCGATGGACGTCGCGAGAGCGGGCGTCACCTCGATGTCCCACGTGTGCAGCCTGGCGAGCGCCGCGATCCCGGACGAAGTGCTGGCGGAAGCGCTCGCGGGCCGCCGCTCCGGCAGGGTCGACGTGGACCTCGACGATCCGCGCATCGACGCGGTCCTCGAGGAGATGAAACGCCAGGGCACGGTGCTCGACGCGACGCTCAAGGTCGGCTTCTTCCGCGAGCAGATGACGATGATCCGGGACAGCGCCGCCGCGCCTCCCGCACCGAGGCCGGGTGCCGCGAGGGAAGGGCCGGACGCGCCGCCTCCCGATCCGCGCCGGCGCGGCGTTCGGGCCGCGTGCAGCGCCGAGGAGAGCATTGGCCTCACGCGCCGCGCCCATGAGGCCGGCGTCCTGATCGCGGCGGGAACCGACGCCCCGCCGGCCCCGGGCGCCGAATGGCCGGCCCTCTACGACGAGCTGGCCTACCTCCACGAACGGGTGGGCATGCCCATGGCGGACGTCATCCAGGCCGCCACGCGCAACGGCGCGCTCGCCATGGGTCTCGCGGAGGAGATCGGGACGGTAGAGGAAGGGAAGTATGCCAACCTCGTCTTCCTGCAAGAGGACCCCACGGCACGCGTAGAGAACCTCAAATCCATACACTTCACCCTGAAGCGCGGCGGCCGCTTCGACCGGAATGAATTCAAACTCGGCACCCCACCCTCTCGCCGCCCCTGACGGGTGGTGCGACCTGAACGGAGTCTCTTCATGTCGGACGCATCGCTTCCCTCCCGGAAGCCACGATGGTCGCGCGGGTCCGTCCCGTGGGTCGCCTTTCCCCTGTGCGTGGCCATTTTGCTCTGGGTCACCTCCTGCACCGATGGCGATGCCCCGGAGCTGGAGACGGATGTTCCCACGTTCGAGGGGACCGTAGACCTCGAGATCGGGGAACTCGACGGCGCCGAAGCGTATCTGTTCAGCCGCATCGCCTCGGTGGCCGAGGATTCGCTGGGGAGGGTCCTGGTCGTCGACCGGGAGGTGAGCGAGGTCCGCGTCTTCGATCCGGGCGGTGCCTTCCTCTTCCGCCTCGGCGGGGAAGGGGACGGACCCGAGGAGTTCAGGGGTCCCTGTTGCCTGGGGTTCTCTCCGGAGGGCGAACTGTGGGTGCGCCAGGCGGCGCGCTACACGGCCTTCGAACTGGGAGACGCGGCCGCCACCTACCTGCGCGTCCAGCGGCGACCGTTCGGCGGGCAGGGAGGGGCCGCCCCCGTGACCTTCGACGCCGAAGGGAGGCTCGTCGACATCGGCTCGCTCCGGAGTTCGGGCGAACCGTTCGTCCACGGTCGCGTCCACGTGAACGCGGACGGGAGCGCGGACACGGTCGTACTGCGGGAGCCGGAAGCCGCGGCCGAAGGGCACCGGACCGTGGTCGTCGACATGAGCGGGTTCGCGGAGGGTTTCAGCGGCACCGCCCAGTTGTACCTCTACCAGCCGTACGGGCCCCTGTGGCTGCGGGCCCACGGGCCGGGGGGCGCCTGGGCCAGCGCCTCGCGTTCCCACTACGCGGTCGAGTTTCACGCCGCTGACGGTTCCGTGACGGAGATCATCGGTCCGCCCGACCCGGGCCCGCCCCTGAGCCCGGAGGAGCGCGAGTACGCCCGGAGCCGCCTGGAGCGGGACATGGAGCGGGGGAATCTCGACGAGCCCGCCTTCGAGATCCCCGAAAGGAAGGGGCCGGTCGCCGACATCTTCTTCGATCAGGCGGGTCGACTGTGGGTCGAGAAGGCCGCGGCCGACGGCGCGGAGATGGTCGAAGCGGACGTCTACGAAGGGGCCGCCCTCGTCGCCCGCTACCGCTGGCCGAGTCGCGTGGATCCGGGAGCGGTGCCCTGGGCCACGGGAACGGCGCTCTACGGCGTCACCACCGACGAACTCGGCGTCGAGCGCGCAGCCCGAGTCCGCTTCGAACGGAGGCCGTGACGCGAGCCGCTCGCCATAGGCGCGATTCCTCTGGTCTCATTGCGTCACGTTCCACGCATTCTTACGCTGTGGATCACATTAACTGTGAGGCTGTGTCATGAGGAACATCACCGTATCCGTGGATGAAGAGACGCATCGGATGGCGCGCGTCCGGGCCGCGGAGCTGGATACGTCGGTCTCGGCGCTCGTCAGGGGATACCTGAGAAGTCTTGCCGCTGAGGATGGGGTGGCGGCTGGAGGCGACTCGCGTGCTGTGGAGACGCCCAACGAGCGCCGGCGCAGGCTTCTGAAGGAATTGCGCGAAGACATCCGTGCCACCAGCGGGGGCTTCCGGGCGTCCGACAACATCCCCCGCGACGAGCTTTATGAGCGCCGTGCGGTTCGTTGATACGAACGTCCTCATCTATGCGGCGAGCCTTTCGGCCGAGGAAGCCGGCAAGCGTCGCGCCGCACACGCCCTCCTGAACCGAGAAGACCTGGCCCTCTCGGTGCAGGTCCTTCAGGAGTTCTACC
>JAPPBA010000057.1 GCA_026705295.1 Candidatus Palauibacter australiensis | reverse complement strand
GCCTGGTTGGCGAGAGGAGAGCCGAGGTACGCCTCTCCGCCCATGAGCACCGCGGACAGGCCGGCCACCATGCCCCCGGCCGGTGTTAGGCGGGCGACCTCGGTCCAGTCGGTCCCGCTCCGGCGGAACAGGTAACCGGTCCCTGCCTGAGGTGGCGCGGGAGGCGTGAACTGGCTGAGCGCGAACGGCCCGGGTGCGCCCACGAGGGCCAGGTCGCCCTCGACGCTGACGGCGGCTCCGAACCGGGCGTCCGCCGGGGCATCGGACCCCGTGAGTTCGACGGACGTGAGCCCCATGTCGGACTGGACGTAGGCGAACACCGAACCGCTCGTGCCACGGCCCGGCGCGCCGATGACGCCGAACTGCCCGCCGGCCCCCACCGCCACGGAGGACCCGAAGGCGTCCCCCGGCATCGCGTCCGGGGCCTCCAGCCGCTCCCGGGAGCTCCACATGGTGCCTTCGCGGACGAAGACGTAGGCGGCGCCCCGGCTCTCGTTCTCCTTCGGCGCGCCCACCACGAGGATGTCGCCCTCGACGGCGAGTGCCTCCCCGAAACCGTCTCCGTACACTCCGCTCGGCGCCGGTATCGCGGCGACCTCCACCCAGCCGTCCCCGCCGCGTCCGAATATGTGCACGCTGCCGGGTTCGGAGCCCGGCATCGGGAACGCCGCGAACTCGCCCGGCCGCGAGACGAAGATCTCTTCGCCGGAAACGGCCGCCGCCGCCCCGAAGCCGATGATCGGGGCCCCGGCGGCATGGTTCAGGCCGCCCGCATGAGTCTGCGCCGCCGCCGAATCGGACAATGCCGAGGTGAGAAGCAGGATGATTGCGCCTACGTGAAGGCCCTCTGATTTGTGGGATCGCATGATGCCGGGCTCCTGATCGTGATGATGGCCGCGCGACCGACTGCACGGCAGTTTGGAGGTGGGAGAAGGTAGGACAACCGCCGGCCCGGCGTAACTGTCGGATCGGGCGACAGCGCTGGCGTCCTCTCCGTCCCGGGGTCCGGGCGAACACCCGCCGCCGCGGTGCGGAAGGGCAGGCGAGCACATAGGCACCACCGGCCCTGGTGAGCATGGATGCGACGACACGGATCAGCCTCTTCAATCGGATTCTTCCCCGCTATTCTGATTCTGGCAGCTTCCGGTTCCTCGGCGCAGGAGATACCCGCGCCGGGCGTCCGGGTCGACACGCTGCCCAACGGCCGGATCGTCATCTCCAATCCGGACTCGATCAGCCGGGGCCCCGCCCCATCTCTCGTGGAGGAACTACGCGTCGGATCCCTCGATGACGACTGCTCCGCCTTCGGCGACGTTTATTCGCTTGCCGTCGACGATGCGGGCCGGATCTACGCGGCGGACGCCCAAACGAACGAGATCCGCATGTTCTCGCGGGAGGGAGAGTGTCTTCGGATGTTCGGAGGAGCCGGCGACGGGCCGGGGGAGTTCGCCATGCTCGCGGGCATCGCCTGGCGGGAACCGGGGTACGTCTGGGGTCTGGATGCGCTCCGCAATAGGCTCACCGTCTTCGATACGCTCGGGGTCGCACTGGAAACGCACTCCCTGGGACGGTCGATGGGCGCCAGCCTGCCTTGGCCGATGTGGGTCGACGAGGGCGGCGGCCTGCACATCTGGAATCCCGGTGAGCGGCGGATAGACAGGTACGCTCCGGGTTCCGGGCTCACGGCAGTGGACGCGTTCCCGATACCGGAGGTAGAACGCGAGTACTATGCGTCCACGTTCCGGGAAGCCGGTCTCCGAATGAGCGCGCGATCACCCATCCCCCACTCGCCGGACATCGAGTTCACGGTGGATCGGGACGGAGAGGTCTGGCTGGCGAACGAAGCGACCTTCGACCTCCACGAAATCACCTATGCGGGAGACACGCTCCGCACGGTGACCCTGCGGAGGCCGGCACCCAGGCTGGAAGGGCGCGAGCGGGACAGTCTGGCGGTGGCTACCGGGCTCGACGAAGCGCGGCTCCCCCAACGAAAGCCGGCCCTTGAAGAGATCGATGTGGGCGCGGACGGCTGGATCTGGGTCGATACCGGCGAACGCCCGATCCGGGCGTGGGAGGTGTTCGATCCGCAGGGCATCTATCGGGGGAAGCTCGTGTCGCCTGTTCCGATTGAACCGGAGCCGTTCCCTATCTTCGGCGCGGGCACCATCACGGCCGTCACGAAGGGCGCGCTGGACGTGCAATATGTGGTGCGTCTCCGCGTGGTTCGGTGAGACTGTCTGTGCGACGCCTCCTCCAGTGAGTTTCGGTACCCTGCATCGGCTTAAGCCAATTCAGAATCCGATCTTGAATCGGCCTAAAGCTTCACAGCAACTTCCAACGATGCCCCCCGGCATCTCGGGTCGCGCCCATTTCTGGCTGGGCCGCCCAGACCTCCGCCGGCCGGCACGCGCGAACTGGACGCCGTGCCTGCTTCGAGGGCCTCCGCGCAGTGCTGGCCACCAACCTCCTTGGCACTACAGCTATCGGAAGCGGATGCCGATGCCGAACTGGGCCTGCCACTGTGAGGCGCCGATCTGCGGCAGGTAGGGAACTGCGGCGCGGACACCGCCGGTGTCTCCGAACTGGAGGGGGCCCGCGTAGCGCGCCCGGAGCGGGTCGTCCGGTTCGGGCGTCATGTTGGTCAGGTCGAAGTCGTCTTCGATACGGTCTTCGACGCTGAGCAGTTTTACGATCGGGTTCACGGTCTGGACATGCCCCCACGCGCTGTCGACCAGGTTCAGGACGTTGAGTACGTCGAGCGTCAGCGCCACTTCCGCCCCCCCCAGTCGGAAAGGCTGGCTGAACCGGAGATCAAGTTCATTCGACCACGGCGTCCGGCACGCGTTCCGGTTCAGGATCCGCCGCCGGTTCTCCAGGAGGCAGGGTTCCTGCAACATGAGCTGCTCGAACAGGATTCCGCTGATCGGGGCCTGCCCTCCTCCGGGGAAGTCGAATCCGCCCGCCGTCACGTAGATCAGATCGTTGGCGAGGTCGAGAGCCCGACCGAATCCGGGATAGGTGTCGCCGTTGATGTCGTCGGCGTAGACGTAGGAGTACGGCCTGCCGGACTGCCCTACGTACAGCAGCGACAGCCTCCCGCCTCCCAGCATCCGGGGCAGGGCGGCCGTCGCGCTCGCCACGAGCCGATGCGGCCGGTCGAAGAGTGAAGCCTGGCGCAGCGGGTCGTTCGGATCGCCCGAGACCGCCGTGAATCCGTAGTTTGCGATCGCGTCGAGCGAAGCGAGGCTCTGCACATCCGAAGAGCGGTTATACGCGTATCCGACATCCACCGATAGCCGGTCCCCGAACTGCTTGCGCAGCCGGGCGCTCACCGCGTACGAGAAGTTCCGCGCCCGGTCGCCGATCCTGATGACCTGCGCGAACGCCTCGTCCACCCGCCGCGGAATGAAAATCGGCTCCCGGGCGTCCGGCGGCTCTCCGGGAGGCGGGTCGACGAACTCGCTGCCGTCCCCCGGGTCGCCGAACACCTGGCGGGTCCCGTACCCGAATCCGTACGTGAATCCGTTCTCCTCCGTACGTTCACTATCGGGGATGGCGGGTCCGATATTCATGTCCTCGAACGCGATCTGGTTCACGGCGCGCGTGTAGATCCCCTCGAGCGACAACACGAATCCCGCCGGCAGGCGCTGGTCGATCCCGAACGAGGCCTTGAAGTCGCGGGGGAACCGGAAGTCGGGGTCGAAGGCCGTCACGGTGGGAACGCCGAAGTCGCCCCCCGATCCATCGGCGCATGCCGTCGGGGATGGGGCCCGCGGATCGAAGGTCGGAACGATCTCCGGATCGGGAACCCCGAGATTCCGCCGCCGGCACGTCAGGAAGACGGAGGAGAGACCCGTGTTCTGATACGCGTTCGCCAGCCACGCGAACGGCGGCCGCCCGGTGAACAGCCCCATCCCGCCCCGGATCTGCGTGCCGCGGTCCGCGCCGAGACCCAGGTTGAAACCGGCCCGCGGCGAGAACATGACGGTCCCGCTCGGCAGCTTGCTCGTATCGAGGCCGAACGAACTCTCCACCGCCGGATTGTGGGCCGGCGCGTCCGGCATCAGAGGCACGTCCATGCGCACGCCGAGCCGCACGTTCAACCGGTCGCCGATCCGCGCCTCCTCCTGGACGAAGGCGGAGAGCTGGTTCACCGAAAACCGCGCGGCGCCCGCGTCCTCCGCGAGAGGGACGTGGATCACATACTCGCTCGGCGTGTTCGCCTCCAGGTCTTCGGCCGAGTTGAAGTAGTAGCTGCCGAGGCTTCCGGGCAGATACTCGCGACGGATCGAAAACCGTTCGAACCCGCCGCCCAGGGTAATGTGGTGGTTCCCGAGAACCAGGGTCAGCGCGTTCGAGATCTGCAGGATGTTCTGATCGAGTTCGCCGTCCGGGCCCGAATAGTTCGAACCCGCCCGCACTTCCCTCCGGAACCCGGCCCCGGGGACGCCCCCTTGGAGTCGGACCTCGACGCGCGGGAAGAGCGCGTTCGCCGTTTCCCGATCGCGCAGGAATTGCACGTTCACCATGAGGTCGTTCGACAGTGTGGGGCTCGGCGCGGACAGCCATTGCGCGCCGATCGACTGGTTGCGCGACTCGATTCGAGTGCCGGTGGACGACATTTCGTACACGTCGCCCGGCAGGCGGTTGGTCGCGGGATCGTCCGCCGCGTAGGCGAAGTTGTAGCGCAGCATGAGGGAGTTGTTGGCGTCGGGACGCGCGTCGAAGCGTGCGAACACGTTCGCCAGATTGTTCTCCAGCGTGTACAGGCCCGCTTCACCGGCATCCGCGCCGTAGCCCCTGAGAAGTCTCGAGACGCGCCCTATGGAATCCGGGTCGAGCTTCGTCCGGACGATGTCGTCCACGCCCACCGTGAACCCATCGGGCGGCCGCTCGCGGCCCTCGACCTCTCCGGCGACAAAGAAGTGCAGCCGGTCGCGCACGATGGGACCGCCGACATCGAAGCCCGCGAACACGTTGTCCAGCTCACCGGGCTCCCGCAGGTGGCCGCCGATCAGCGCATCGCCGACCAGCGCGTCGTTGCGGAAGAATCCGAACGCCGATCCACCGAACTCGTTGGACCCCGTCCGGGTCACGGCGTTGAGGACGCCGCCGGTAAACCCGGACTGGCGGACGTCGTACGGCGCCGTGAGCACCTGGAGCTCCTCGATCGCCGCGAGCGGGATGACCCGCCCCCGCGCCTGTCCGCCAGCCACCCCGGTGGGCGAGAGGCCGAAGACGTCCTGATTGAGGGCGCCGTCCACCTGGATGTTGTTGAAGCGGATGTTCGATCCGGCCACGGAGGTGCCCATCTCGTCCACCGCCACGAGCGGGGAGAGTCGGGCGAATCCCGTGAAGTCCCTCGAGATCGTGGGGAGCGTCTCCAGGGTCTCGCGGTCGACGACGGTCGTCGAGCCCATGCGGGTGGGGTCGAACTCCGGATCCGTCTCGACCCGGACGGAGAGTTCGGGCAGGGGAACCGCCGTCTCGGAGAGTTGAACCTCGAGCCGCAGCCGCTGTCCGGCGATGAGCGTCAGGCCGTCCCGCGTCACCGGGGTCAGTCCGATGCGAGCGACGTCCAGCGTGTACGGCCCGCCGGGCCGAAGATTGGCGAGGCTGAAACGGCCCAACTCGTCGCTCAGTACCGTGTGGGTGGCGCCGGTCCGGGTGTGGCGGAACTCGACCCGGGCCCCGGCCACCGGCGCTCCGTCGGCGTCGATCACGCGCCCCGCCACGCCGGCGGTCGTGACCCCCTGGGCGGAGACGACGGACGGATGGGCCGCGAGGCCCGCGAGAAGGCCGATCAACACAACGCCGACAAGGCGACTCAAGGCGATTCTCCTCAATGCCGAGGGCATGTCCGGCGCAACGGAGCACGCCGGGACAACTCCCGGGAGATCGATATTGAAGCATCTCCGAAGATCCTAAGAGATAACGCGCAGAGGGCGGATGATGTATCGGTGGGCTACCCGCCCCGACCGACCGCCGCGTATTGTCGGAACTGTGAGTACCAAGAGCCGCACGCTGAGGTTTCGCGCGATCCTGGGCCCCGGAGGACTCGAGCGGGACCGGTCGGTCGAGGTCGCTCCGGACGGGACGATCCGCGCCATCCGCGCGGTTCGCGACGGCGGGGTCACCTACGACGGGGGACTCGCGGTTCCCGGCATGCCGAACGCGCACTCGCACATCTTCCAGTGCGCACTGGCCGGCTTCGGCGAGGAGGCGCGAGGGGACGACTCCTTCTGGAGTTGGCGCCGAGCCATGTACCGGCTGGCCAACTCGATCACCCCCGCGCAACTGTTCGACACCGCGCGGCACGGGTATGCCCGCATGCTGCGCACAGGCTTCACTCACGTAGTCGAGTTCCACTACCTGCATCATGGTCCGAACGGCGCGCGCGGGCCCGAAACAACCGAGGCCGTGCTCGCGGCGGCTGCCGAGGTAGGCCTTCCCATCAGCCTTCTGCCCGTCTACTACAGGACCGCCGGCTTCGACGGGGCCGCGCCGCACGCGGGACAGCGACGCTTCGCACACGATTCGGTGGACGACTTCATGGCCGCCGTCGAGGCACTGGGCCCGGCGGTGGCCGGGGTGGCGCCCCACTCACTCCGCGCCGTGCCCCCGGCCGACCTCGCGGAACTCGTGGCGGCGGTCGACGCGACGCTGGGCCCCGAGGCGCCGCTGCACATCCACGTCAGCGAGCAGGAACTCGAGGTCGAGGAGTGTCTCGCGGCTCGAGGCCGCACACCGATCGATCTCCTCGCGGGCACGGTCGACCTGGGCGCGCGCTGGAGTCTCGTGCATGCGACGCACGCCACGGAGGCGGAGCGTTCCCGGCTCCGGAGCGCTGGGGCGAGGGTCGTTCTGTGTCCGATCACGGAAGCCCACCTTGGGGACGGCATCTTTCCCGCCCGCGAGCACTTTCTTGCCGGTGGCGCGGTCGCAGTGGGCTCCGACGCGAACGTCCGCATCTCCGCGATCGAGGAGGCGAGGCAACTCGAATATGGGCAACGGCTGCGGGATCGCCGAAGGGCGCGTCTGGCTACCGAAGCGGGCGCGGGTCCGGTCGTCTGGTCATGGTTGGCCGAGGGTGGGGGCGAGGCTGTGGCGGGCCGGCCCGGCCGGACGGGCGGCGCCGGGGCGCCGATGCGGCTTGGGCGAATCGAACCCGGCTACCGGGCTGACTTCGTTGTCCTCGACCGGGAGGGCCCGCACACCCTGGGGCACGATTGGGAGACCGTCATGGACGCGTGGCTCGTGGCGGGCGATGAACGCGACATCGAGGCCGTGTACGTCGGAGGGGAACGACGCGTGGAGCGTGGCTCGATGGCGGGCCTGACCGAGATCCGATCCGCTTTCGGAAAGGCGATGCGAGAGATTCGGCGGGCGATCTGACCCCGGCTGCGCGCCCGGTCCCCCGCCGCAGCGCTCAGGCTGCCGCCCGCTCCAACTCCATCGACCACTTGCCGCGCGTCGCGAGGCCGTTCATGCGCGCGCGGTGCGCGAACGCCGCCTGCGCGGCCGGCCCGTTGTCCGCCGTGCCCCCCCAGGCCTGCAGCGGAGCGGCCTGCAGCGCGCGCCCGTACGAGAAGCTGAGGTTCCACGGCGTATCGAACCCCGCGTTCATCGCGTTCAGGTGGGCGGTGGCCTCGATGTCCGACTGCCCTCCCGACAGAAAGACGATGCTTGGGACCGACGAGGGAACCGCGCGCTTCAGGCAGCGCACCGTCTTCTCCGCCACCTCCGCGACCCCCGCCTGATCGGCGCAGAGCTTGCCCGACAGCACCATGTTGGGCTTAAGGACCGAGCCCTCCAGGAGCACCCGCTGGTGGAAGAGGGCCATGTACACCTGCTTGAGCGTGGCTTCGGTCGCCTCGAAGCACCGGTCGATGTCGTGGTCGCCGTCCATCAGCACTTCCGGCTCCACGATCGGCACGAGTCCCTGCTCCTGGCTGAGCGCCGCCATCCGGGCGAGCGCGTGGGCGTTCGCCCCGATGCAGTAGGCGCTCGGGATGGAGCGGTCTCCGCCGCGTCCGATGTCGATGACGGCGCGCCACTTCGTGAAGCGGGCGCCGAGTTCGTAGTACTCGGCCAGCCGCTCGCGCAGCCCGTCGAGTCCTTCGGTCACCTTCTCGCCCGGCGCCCCCGCGAGATCATGCGCCCCCTTGTCGATCTTGATCCCCGGGATCGATCCGGCATCGGAGAGAAGCTGGACGAGCGGCGTGCCGTCCGCCGCCGACTGTCGCAGCGTCTCGTCGAAGAGGATGACGCCCGAGATGCACTCGCTCAGCGCATCGCTGGTCCGGAAGAGCAGTTCCCGGTAGTCACGCCGGTTCTCCTCGGTCGATTCGACGCCGATGCCGTCGAACCTCTTCCGGATCGTACCGGAGCTCTCATCGGCCGCGAGGATCCCCTTGCCCTTGGCCCCCATGTCTTCCGCCACCTGGACGAGCTGCTGCCTCATAACAGTCCCTCCGCCCTCATTCCGGGCCGGACTTCAGTGTTGGACGCGATCCATGCGTCGGATAATTCCCGGGCATGAGGAGGGGCGTCAACGGGGTTGCCCCCGCGACGCCCCTCTCGCGCCGGACCGGAACGTCCCGGGGCTCCGGATCAGCTTGGGTCTACGGGGTCGTCCTCGAGCGTCCAGACCACCGGCGTGACCGGCGACGCCGCCTGGTTGAAGAGCATCTTCTCGAGCTGAGGCCCCGGCTCGGTCGTCTCCAGGTGCACGGCTCGGAAGTCGTAGCAGCCGGCCTCGACCGTAAAGTCCCGCTGGCCGCCGGGCTGGATCGTCCCCTCGACGGGATGGTTGGTGCCGAAAAGATCCGCGCCCCAGTCGGATGACCCGCAGGGACGCGCGAAGACGTAAATCACGGGGCCGAGCAGCCGGTTGACCACGCGTAGGGTAGAGGGGCTGTCGAACATGGGCTCCGGAATCACGGGGTCGTCTTCACCGCAGGCCGCGAGTGACAGCCCGATCGCCACGATGGCGAAGATTGCGTATCGCTTCTGTTTCACGCACCACATCTTGCATTCCTCCATGGCCGTTGTGCCGGGCCGCGCGACGACTGCCGGGTCCGCGCGCGATCCGTACTTGCCTTCGGCCGGATAAGAAACCTCTGGGAAAGATACATCGGAGCGGGGTGCAGTCCACCCGACACGTAGCGTCTCATTCGTGCTGCACCGATCTTACAAGAGAGAACGTGCGAACCCCCTCCCGAGCGACACGGCTCGGCCTCGTGAGCGACGTGAACGACAAGCCTTCCGTCTGGTTCCACACCTTCGGGTGCAAGGCGAACCAGTACGATACCGAACGAATCCGCCAGGAGTTGGAACTCCGCGGCGCGGAGACCGCGCTCCACGCCGAGGCGGCGGATGTCGCCGTGATCAACACGTGCACCGTAACGAACCAGGCGGACGCGAACGCGAGGCGCCTCGTGCGCCGACTGCGCCGCCAGCGTCCGGATCTCCGCATCGTCGTCGCCGGATGTTCGACCTCCTTCCGTGAAGCCGAGTACCGCGCGCTGGAAGAGGTGGATGGCGTCGTGCCCGGACACGACCCGTCCGCGGTCGCGCGACTCGTACCGCAACTGGGAGACTTCGCCGAGGCCGATCCGGTCACCGCGGGCGTTCCGGAGGGATCGTTCGCCCCATTGCAGCGGAATGCGCGCGGCACCCGCGCCTGGCTCAAGGTCCAGGATGGGTGCGACCGGAAGTGCTCGTTCTGCGCGACCCGGATCGCCCGCGGCGCCTCGGTGTCGCGCCCGGTCGACGAGGTCGTGGCCGAAGCCGCGACCCTCGCCCGCGCGCACCCGGAACTCGTGATCACCGGAATCCACATCGGCCACTACGGGAAGGATCTCGGTACCGACTCCCGGCCCGATGGCCCCCGCCCCCCCGCCAGCCTCGCGACGCTGTGCGAACGGCTGCTCGAGGACGTCCCCGCACGCTTCCGCCTCTCCTCCATCGAGGCGACGGAAATCGACGACCGGCTCGTGGATCTGCTCGCGGCAGCGGACGGACAGTTGGCGCCCCACCTCCACGTCCCGCTTCAGAGCGGGTCCGACAGGGTGCTTCGCCTCATGCGCCGCTGGCACACGCGGGAGGCGTATCGCGCCCGCGTCCTCGCGATCGCCGAGCGCCTGGGCGCGGTCGATTCCGGCGCGCTGGGTCTCGGCGCGGACATCATCGTTGGATTCCCGGGAGAGGGGGAGAAGGAATTCGAGGAGACGCGGGCGCTCGTGGAAGAGTTGCCCTACACCTACCTGCACGTGTTCCCCTATTCCGTCCGGGACGGAACCGTGGCGGCGAGTCTTCCGGACCGGGTACCCGGCGACGTAGCGGCGGCCCGCTCGCGAACGCTGCGGGACATCGGCCTCCTCAAGGGCCGGGCCTATTCGGAAACGCGCACAGGCACGATGGCCGACATCGTCGTGGAGGGCCGGGACGACCGCGTCGCCGGCGTGACGGGCGATTACCTGCGGGTCGAACTTCTCGGTGCCGCGAGCCCCGGTGATCGCTTCCGCGCGCGCCTGCGGGGGCGCGCCGGGCGGCTGACGGCCGCAGTGCCGGCCGACCTGCCGACCGCGGTCTGAGGTCTGCGCCTCAGCGTTCCGAGCGTCCGGCGGGAACGGTGCGGGGGCTCACGAGCGACTCGCCGCCGTCGACGACGATCACCGAGCCCGTGATCCAGTCTCCAGCCGGGGAGCACAGGAAGGTGATCATCTGCCCGATGTCGTGCGGGTGCCCCAGCCGGCCGGCGGGGATGAAACGCTCGGCGAACCCGGCGCCCGAGCGAGCGCCGAACATGTCGACTTCCTCGCTCGGGGGAGCCTCGAACGCCTTCTTCACGCCCTCGGTCGGGATGGGGCCCGGCGCAATGGAGTTCACATTGATCCCATCCCGCGCCCACTCGATGGCGAGCGTACGCGTGAGAGCGTCCACCCCGGCCTTGGCCGCCGTCGCGTGGGCCATGAGCGGCCAGCCCCGGTAGTACAGCGTCATCGAGATCGACACGATGCGTCCGTACCCCTGCTCGGCCATGACGGGGTACACGGCGCGACAGGCGTGGAAGGTGCCGAACAGGTCGATCTCCACCACGGCGCGCCAGCCGTTCGGCGACAGCTCGGCCGTCGGCGCGTAGAAGTTGCCCGCAGCGTTGTTCACGAGGATGTCGATGGACCCCAGCGCGTCCCGCGTCTCGCGCACCGCGGCTTCGAGCGCCGCCGGTTCGCGCACGTCCCCGACCGTCGGGAGCGTCCGCACCCCGTGGGCCGCGGCGAGGCGCTCCGCCGCCCGCACGACGCGCTCCTCGTTGCGGCTGAACACGCCCACGGAGGCGCCGGCCGCTGCCAGGCATTCGGCGATCCCGTACCCGATGCCGCTCCCGCCGCCCGTGATCAACGCGGTGCGGCCCGCGAGGGTATCCGGTGCGAAGACCGCGTCGACTCCGGGTTGCTCGGCCACGGCCACCGCTCCTAGCGGAACATGCTGCGGACCACGAACCACACGTTCGCGGGCCGCTCGGCCAGCCGGCGCATGTACCACGGGAACCACGCCCCCCCGTAGCTGATCAGCACCCGCAGCGGGATCCCGTCGCGCACGAGCTTCCGCTGCTCGCGCCGTCCGATGCCGTACAGCATTTCGATCTCGAACCGGCCGCCGTCGAGACCCGCCGCCGCTGCCTCCGCCGAGAGCGGCCCGATCATCGCCGGGTCGTGCGTCCCGAGCCCGAGGAATCCATCTCGCCCGTCCCCCAGGTGGTCGATGAGGCGCCGCGCGAGGGCGAGGTAGCCCTCGTCCACATCCCGCTTGTCCGGAAAGGCGATCTCGGCCGGTTCCGCGTACGCCCCCTTCACGAGCCGGATGCGGGGGCCGAATTCCATGAGCGATTCGAGGTCGTCCGCGGTCCGCCTGAGGTAGGACTGGATGCAGAGTCCGACGTTCACATGCCGACGCCGGACCGCGCGGTAGAGGGAGAGCGTCGCCTCCGTGTAGAACGACCCCTCCATGTCGATCCAGAGCGTGCTCCGGCCCTCCGCGCGCGAGGCGAGTTCCGCCACGTTCTCGACCGCGAGTTCCGGGTCCTGGTCTAGTCCGAGGTGGGTGGGCTTGATCGAGACCTCCAGGTCGAGCCCCATCTCCTCCGCCAGGTCCATGGCCCGCACGTACTCGGCGACGGATTCGCGCGTCTCCTCGGCGGTCTCGACGTTCTCGCCCAGCGTGGTGACGAGGGTGGGAACGCCTTCATCCCGCAGATGGGCGGCCTCGCCGAGCGCGTCCTCCAGCGTCTCGCCCGGCATGAACTTGCGCACCGCGCGCCGCACGAACCGACGCTCCGGCAGGCGCTGTGAGAGCCACCGGTTCGTGGAAGCCCACAGCAGCACCTTCCGGATCGTCTCCATACGCGGCCGGTTCCCCCTCGAACTAGCTCCGCAACCCGGACTCGCCCGAATCGGATACGTCGAACCCGATCCACATTCCCGTGACGGCGTGGGCCGGAACGGGGCACACGAGCGCGTACCCGCCGGCCGCGGAAGCCGTGAAGCTGATGCTCTCGGTGCCGCCGCCGGGCGCTGTGGCCTCCGTCATCGAAGTCGCGTTCGAGGTGACCGCGCCCTCGAAGACGGGCGTGGCGTCGTCGAAAACCGCGGGGTAGCTCGCGGCTCGCTGGAGGACGCTGAAGCTGTGGTAGTTGACCGGATCCCGATTCTCGAAGTTGACGGTGACGGCGTATCCGACAGGCACGACGACCGTGGCCTCGCCGTTTGCGTAGCCGTTGAAGTTCCAGCGGTTGTTCGCGTCCGTCGAGCCCGCGACGAGATCGATCGTCACGGTGCGCGCGCCGTCGTCCACCGAGATCCAGTCCACGGCCATGGGCCCCGAAGCCGCGGCGGCGGCCTCCGTGGCGGCGGCGGGGGCCGGCGCCGGCGCGGGTGATGGCTGGTCGCTCTCGCCGCCGCCGCATCCGAAGAGGGCGACCGCGCCGAGGGCCGATAGTGTGGATCGCTTCATCATTCTATTTCACTCCGGAGTTCTTCTGTGATGAGATTCATAAGGCACACGTCGAAGGCGCTCCCCCGGCCCGTCGCGTTCCCGTCGCGTTCGTGCCGAACGGAGCGCCCGGAATATACAGGATCTCGATCCGCCGGCTACGCCAGCGCGCGCCGGGAACTCCCGGAACTGGCGCGAGCCCCGGATGCGCCCCACATTCAACCGATTCCGGGGGGATCCCCAACCCCCGTTTCCCGGCGCGGTCGATTCGGCCCCGGGGAGTCTCGAAGTCGCGAATCCGGTCCGGCTTCGCGGAGTACAACTAAAGAGTTGGTGCATTGACGAACAACACATCACAGCCCCGCGGCGGCTCCCCGCGAGGGGGCGGAGGACAGCCCGGCGGCAAGGGGCAGCCCAGAGGCCGGGCCAAGGGATCCGGCAAGGGATCCGGCGGCCGCGGCGGAAAGGGTCGCAACCGTCGGCGCCGTTCGCGCGGTCGCCGCAACCGGGGAGGACAGGGGTCCCGCCAGCAGCGGCCCAGCCAGCAGGATACGGCCGCCGAGGTTCCGGAGGGTCCGAAGGACGGCTACCTGGGCCTCATCGAGCGGCTCGGCAACGGCACGGGGTTCATCCGCCGCCAGCACGCCGGGTATACCCCGAGCGACGACGACATCTACGTGAGCCCGAAGATCGTTTCCCGCTACGATCTGCGGACGGGAGACGAGATCTGCGGCCAGGCCGGCCGCCCTCCCCGGCCCGGCAAGAGCCCCCCGCTCCGGCACCTCCACACCGTCAACGGCCACCCCCCGGACCAGCTCGGACGGCGCCGGCAGTTCGACCGCCTGAGCGCGATGCACCCGGATCGGCGTCTGCGGTTGGAGTGCGGGCTCGAGCGCCGCGGCCAGCCCGACTACACGAACCGGATCATCGATCTCATCTGCCCCATGGGGATGGGCCAGCGGTCGCTCATCGTCGCGCCCGCCAAGGCCGGCAAGACGATGGTTCTGCAGGCGATCGCCGAGGGCATCTCGAAGAACCACCCCGATTCCACGATCCTCATCCTCCTCGTTGACGAGCGTCCGGAGGAAGTGACGGAGATGGAGGCGACGGGACTCGGCGAGGTCACCGCCTCGAGCTTCGACCACCGGGCCGAACGCCACGTGCAGGTCGCCGAGATCACGCTCGAGCGCGCGCGGCGCCTCGCGGAGATGGGACAGGACGTCGTCCTCATCCTCGATTCGATCACGCGGCTGGCGCGCGCGTACAACACGACGGAGGAGGGAAGCGGACGCACGCTCACGGGCGGCATCGACGCGAACTCCCTCGAGAAGCCGAAGCGCTTCTTCGGCAGCGCGCGCTGCGTCCCGGAGAGCAAGGGCGGCGGCTCGCTCACGATCGTCGCGACGGCGCTCGTCGACACCGGCTCGCGGATGGACCAGGTGATCTTCGAGGAGTTCAAGGGGACGGGGAACAGCGAACTCGTCCTCGACCGGGATATTTCGGACCGCCGGATTTTCCCCGCGATCGATCTCAACTCCAGCGCGACGCGGCGGGAGGAACGCCTGATGAACGACGACGAACTCCTCGTCGCGCAGGCGATGCGGCGCGAACTCAGCACCTACCCGCCGGTCGAAGCCATGCAGGAAGTCCTCGGGCTCATGCGGCAGACCGACTCGAACGAGGAACTCGTCTCGAAGCTGCGCCAGCGGATCTAGCTCGGACTGCGGGCTAGGCTTCCGCTTCTGCTTCCGCCTCCGCGCGCTCGCGGGCGCGCTTCTTCTCTCTCCGGGCGAAGTTCAGCACCTCGTACGCCACCGCGAGGATGAGGCCGAGTTCGCGCCGGTCGAGGTCCGCGCGCTGAAAGATGTTCCGGAAACTCCGCATCTTCGGCGCCGGGTCGATGCCGTGGAAGAGGCCCGCCTCCTCCATCGCCCGTTCCCAGATATCGAAGAACTCCTCCAGTTCGCCGTGCAGGGCCGGCGGCGTCCGGCGCCGCCGCTTGCCCGCCAAGTCGCGAGCTTCCCAGTCGGCCGGGCCCAGCGCGGCCTTCCGCAGTTCGTACAGGATGATGACGGCCGCGTGGGCGAGGTTCATCGACGTGTGGTCCGGGTTCGTGGGGATGCACACGAGTCCGTGACAGAGGTCGAGCGCCTCGTTGGAGAGACCCCGGTCTTCGCGGCCGAACACGACGGCGAGTCTCCCCTCGCGCCCGCCGACGGGGCCGGCAAACTCCGTCGCGGCGGCCTCGGGACTCCACCACTCGTGCCGGGTGGAACGCCGGCGGGCGGTTGCGCCGAGCACGTAACTCGCATCGGCGACGGCGGAGGGGAGGTCGTCGAAGATGCGGATGCGTTCCACAACATCCTCGGTGTCGTGCGCGATCCCGGTGATGCGCCAGGCATCGAACTCCGCGGGGTTTACAAGCCGGAGACGCGACAGGCCCATATTCTTCATCGCGCGGATCACGAGCGCGATGTTGACGACATCCTGCGGCTCGTGGAGGACGATGCATGTCCGGTCGAGCCGTGCGCGGCCGTGGGTCACGTCCGGGTCAGACCCTCCGGGCGCGAACCCTTCCACTTGCGCCCGCGGCGCGGACGGAGCGCCGGATAGCCCGTCTCGCCGCAGCCGGGGCAGGTCTCGGTGTAGGCGCCGATCGCGTCGCCGCAGACCGCGCAGTGCACGCCGACCTCATCGGGTGCGAACGACAACGGCGCGCCGCACTTCTGGCAGGTCTGATCGGATCGCCCCACGGAAGCGCCGCACTCCGGGCAGTCCATCCGGGTGTCGATGCGCTGGTCGCCGATCGAATCCTCCTCTTTCGCGCGCCCCGTCCGGGGCACCGCGGGCCGGGTGACGGTAGTTTCAGCGGGAAACGGCCATGCCGCGGGACACAAAGCTACGGTGGAGAGCGGTTTTGGGGCAGGACCAGATCGACAGGGTCGGTGGCGAGGCCGGCGGCGCGTCCGAGGCGGAGGGCCGGACGCACCTCGGGCCCGCGGTCTGGATCTGCGGCGGGCTGATGATCGCGATCGGCCTCACGACGTCGATCCTCCTCCTGCGCGACTTCCAATCCGACAGTTATCTGTATCTCGCCTTCTACTCCATCCCGGCCAACACGGCGATCTCCGTCTTCCCCCACGAGCCCGTCCTCATCTACTTCGGGAAGGTCGCGGACCTGTGGCTCGCCGCGGCGTGGGCCACGCTGGGCACGGCGATTGCGGGGATCATGGACCACCTTGTCTTCGTCCCCCTCCTGAACCTGCAGAACATCCGGGCCTACAAGCGCAAGAGGTTCTACCGGAAGGCGATCTCCTGGTTCATGAGGTGGCCCTTCGCCACCATCGTGGCGACCGGCTTCGCGCCCATCCCCTTCTTCCCCTTCAAGTTCCTGGCATTCTCCATCCAGTACCCCATGTGGAAGTGGGTCGCGGCGCTGGTGGTCGCCCGTTTTCCCCGCTATTACCTTCTCGCTTTCCTCGGAGCCACGATTCCGATCCCGAACTGGGTGCTGATCGCATGCGTCGCCGTGGTCTTCGCGATGTACCTCGTGAAGGCCATCCCCGAGGGGGTCAAGCGTTGGAAGGCGAGGCACCAGGCAGACACTGGGCAGGGTTGAGCGGATGCCGAACATCTCCGGAGCCATGGCCGCACGCATGCTCGCGCGGGGCATCCGGAACCGGATTCAGAACAAGCCGCTCTCCGTCTCGTTCGAGATCACGCACGCGTGCACGGCGAACTGCTGGCACTGCAACTGGGGCGGACCGATCAAGGAGGAGCGCCTCGGGGCCGCGGAGTACGCGGCGATCTGCCGGGAGCTTCGGCCCGTCGTGTCGCACGCCTCCGGAGGGGAACCGCTCGCGCGCGGAGACGTGTACGACATCGTCGACGCGATGACGAACAAGGGCGGGCTGCCCTGGATGATCGTGGTCACGAACGCGTCGAACCTCACGCCGGAACGCTTCTTCCGTCTCAAGGACAGCGGGATGCACCAGTTGTCCACCTCGCTCGACTTCCCCGACGAACGGCACGACGAGTTCCGCCGCATCCCGGGCCTGTTCGACCGCATGGGCCGCGTGGTGCCCGAGATCCGCCGCCAGAGCGCGGACACGGACGACATCCTGCTCAACGTGTGCATCACCGCGTGGAACTACCGGGACATCGGAGACATGGTGCGCGTGGCGAAGGACTGGGGCGTGCCGATCAACTTCTCCGTCTACACGCACCTGCGCGTGCAGGACCGGGACGGGCTCATCGAGGGGGATGGGCTGGATGGGCTGGCGGAGAGCCTGCAGGAGGTCATCGACCTCCGCAACGCCGGGTATCCGGTCTACACGACGCCGCGCGTGCTGTGGAAATTCCACCGGTTTCTGACGGAGGGAGGGATCCCCGGGTGTCAGGCGGGACGCCGCTTCCTCGTCATCAACCCGGACGGCAGGCTCACGCCGTGCGCGATGGTGATGGCGTACTTCGACCGGCAGGAGGACATGCTGGAGAAGTTCACGAAGCAGAACGCGTGCCAGCAGTGCTACATCTCCACGCGGGCGAACACCGAGAAGAGCGTCCGCGAGTTCGTGCAGGACAACACCGACGCCTTCCTGAAGCTGCTCACGCCCTGGCGGAACTGACCGCCGGGAGGTCCGCCGAGGGCCCCACGCCGACCGCCCGCAGCTTTGACAGGGGACAGGGCTTCCCCGTAACATCGCTGGCCCTTTGAGGGGACTGTCCGGGGCGGTAGCTCAGCTGGCCAGAGCGCTGCGTTCACATCGCAGAAGTCGGGGGTTCAAGTCCCTCCCGCCCCATTGCAGCACACGGCAGCGACAGCACACGGCAGCGCGCGGGCGTAGCTCAGTTGGTAGAGCGTCAGCTTCCCAAGCTGAAGGTCGCCGGTTCGAGACCGGTCGCCCGCTTTTTTCCGCCGCGGGCTGCTGGCGTCATGCGCGGGCCTGCTGGCGTCAGGCGCCGTCTCCCTCGGCCCGGGCGCCGGAGAAGGTTCCCGTGATCACGGCCGGCATTCCTTCCGGGCGGACCTCGAAGGTGCCGCTGACCTCGCCCTCCGCCATCGTGCCCTCGAAGATGAACTCTCCCGTTTGCCCCTGATCCTCGATGCGCACGGTGAATCCGAAGCCGTCTCCCTCGACCGAGATGTCGGACATGTCCCGGGTGTAGCTCTGTCCCGCCGCGTCGCCGGTCCAGCTTCCCGTCAACGTTCCGTCTTCCGCCGCCTCGATCGTCCAGGTCATGGAGATGGTGGGGGCTCCCGGCATGCTGGGGGTCTCCGCCGTGGCCTCCCACGTGCCGACGAGCCAGGACTCCTGCGCCTGCACACCGCCGTAAGAGACGGCCATCGCCGCGACTGCCACGAGCCCCGCCAATCCGACCCGGAACCGTCCGATCCTCGTCATCGCTTCTCTCCCTTCGCGCGCCCGCCCGCGGAGGCGCCGCCGATCCTGAGGCCATTCTTTCGAAGCTCGAAGGTGCTGGTCGCCGCAGCGTCGGACAACCTATCCTCGAGCGGTAGTTTCTACGGGGAGCGCCCTCACGCGTCCGAGGGGGCGCTCTCGCGCGTCCGGCCAGGAGGTGAGCGATGAGAGATTCATGGGTGGCCGTACTCTCGGTGGCATTCGCCGCCTGCGGCACCGGCTCGGAGGTCGCGCGCGGCCCGCAGGTGGTGACCGACAGGATCGGCGACACGGTGGTCGTTCGCACCCTTTCGGGGAGCGTGTGGGGCGGGGACGCGACGCTCGTTCCGGAGCTGTCGATCGGCGAGGTGGAGGGCCCGGACGAATATCTCTTCGGCCGCATCGGGTCCATCGCGGTGGATGACGACCGCAACGTCTACGTGTTCGATCAGCAGGCCCGGGAAGTCCGCGTATTCGACCCGGAGGGCGGCCACGTGCGGACCCTGGGAGGGCCCGGACAGGGCCCCGGCGAGTTGGAGCGGCCCGAGGCGATGGCCCTGCTCCCCGACCGGCGGGTCGTCGTGCGCGATCCGGGCAATGCGCGCCTGCAGGTCTACGGCCCCGAAGAAGAGTCCCTGGAAGAGTGGCCCTATATCCCGGCCTTCTATTCGAACCGTCCGCTCTGGACGGATGACCGCGGCAGGACGTACGTGGCGGCCCGCGACCTGTCCGATGCGACCGGTTTCGGTCGCGACCTGCTGGCCGTCTTCGATCCCGATGGAACGCCCCGCGACACGTTGGCGCCGCCGCACGGCGACTTCGAGGCCGAGACCGTCACGGGGGAGAGGAACGGCGCCATGGCGACATACGGAGTCCCGTTCGCGCCACGGGCGATCTGGGTCGTCCACCCCAGCGGACACTTCGCCAGCGGAATCTCGTCCAGTTATGCAGTCGACCTCGAGGTTCCGGATGGCGTCCTCCGAATCGAGCGAACGCACGAGCCCGCCCGCGTCTTCCCCCGCGAGGCGGATCAGGCTCGCGCCCAGACCGAGCGCGGCATCGGGATGACCGTCCCGGGCTGGACGTGGGACGGACCGTCCATCCCTGACACGAAGCCGCCCTTCACCGGGCTCTACCCCGGACGGGACGGCCGCGTATGGGTGCGGGTCGCCACCGAGGCTCAGGAGGTCGAGAACGAGGACCACGACCCGGACAGTCCGCTCTCCACCCCCTTCGTGTGGCGGTCTCCGCTCCGCTTCGATGTGTTCGAAGCCGACGGAACCTACCTGGGAGCCGTGAATCCGCCCGAAGACTTCTCCTCCAACCCCTTCCCCGTGTTCGACGGCAACGACGTGTGGGCCGTCAGCCGGGACGACCTCGGCATCCAACGCGTGGTCCGATACCGAATCACCCTCGCCCCCGACACCTGAAGCGCTCCGTCACCTTGATCGGCCCCCGTCACCGGGACAGTTTCCGGGCCACACCCGGAGGGGTGGCAGAGCGGCTGAATGCACCGGTCTTGAAAACCGGCGGGCGTAAGCCCACGTGGGTTCAAATCCCACCCCCTCCGTTTAGAAGTAGGGCGTAAGCCCACGTGGGTTCGAACCGAGCGACCGAAAGGGAGCGAGCTCGGCGAGTCCCGCGGAACGTGGGGAAGCCAGATCGACAACAAGGGTCGCCGTCGGGTTGCTAGCAACGCTAGCAGCTTGTTACTCTTGTCTCCATAAGGAGGCATCGAGCTTGGCGAACATTACCATCCGTAACCTTGACGACGATATACGGACCCGCCTGCGCGTGCGCGCGGCGGGCAACGGCCGTTCGATGGAAGAAGAGGTGAGGCAGATCCTGCGCAAGGCCGTCGGGCCTGCACCGAAATCCAAGGATCTCACGAGCATCATTCGTTCCCACTTCGGGCCGACGAACGGCGTGGATCTGGAGTTGCCGCCGCGGGAGTCAGGGCGCGAGCCGCCTTCCTTCGAGTAATCTCCAGGGCCATGGCCACGCTGCTCGACACCAACGTCGTCTCCGAACTGATTCGAAGGTCGCCCGAGCCCGCCGTCGCAGCCTGGGCCTCGGGCCATCTCGTCGAGGACTTGTTCTTTTCGGCGGTGAGCGAAGCGGAGCTACGCTACGGCGTGGCGATCCTCGCGGCGGGTCGTCGCCGCGACACGCTGTTGTTCGACGTCGAGACGATGCTCCGGGACGCCTTCGAAGACCGGGTGCTACCCTTCGACAGCGATGCCGCTCGCGCGTACGGCCACATTGCGGCCAAGCGCCGCTCCTCCGGGCGCCCCGTTGCGCCGGCGGACTGCCAGATCGCGGCGATCGCGGCATCCCGCCACATGGCGGTAGCGACGCGCAACGTTCGTGACTTCGAGGGCATGGGTATCGAAATCGTGGACCCCTGGGCCGCGACTTGACTGCCCCGACCAGAGCTCCCCCATGTCCGGTCTTCGGGGCCGCCGTATTATCTCCCCCCAACGCGGGGTGAGGGGCGGAACGAAGTCGATCCCACGATTCGATGACGGGATCCTTCCGTCCGGAGGCCGAACGAGAATGGCGGGAGGAGCATCCGCTTGATCCACACCGATCCACCGAGGCGTGTCGTCATCACGGGCGTCGGGATGGTCACGCCCATCGGTCTCGACGTGGATTCCACCTGGGACGCGCTGCTACGCGGCGTGAGCGGTGCGGGTCCGATCACGCTCTTCGACCCGTCCGGTCAGGCCGTCCGCTTCGCCTGCGAGGTGAAGGGCTTCGACCCGCTGCAGTACCTGGATCGGAAGGGAGCGCGCCGCGCGGACCGGTTTCTGCAGCTCGCCATTGCCGCGGGCTCCCAGGCCATGGAACAGGCCGGGTTCGGCGACGGGCTCGCCCACCTGCCTCCGGATCGGACGGGGGTCGTTGTCGGCGTCGCGGTCGGCGGTCTCCCGTTGCTGGAGGCGCAGCACAGGAAGCTGCTGTCGAAGGGACCTCGATTCGTCTCCCCCCTGCTGATCCCGATGTTCATCCCGGACATGACGGTCGGACTCCTGTCCATCGTGTACGGGGCGCGCGGCCCGAACTACGCGACCGTGTCCGCCTGCGCGTCGAGCGGCCACTCGCTCGGCCTCGCCTTCCGCTCGATCCGGAGGGGGGAGACGGATGTGATGATCGCTGGGGGCACGGAGTCCGCCATCACTCCGCTCGCGGTCGCGGGCTTCGCGTCGATGGGGTCGATGTCGACGCGCAACGACGACCCGGAGAAGGCCTGCCGTCCCTTCGACGCACGGCGCGACGGCTTCGTGCTGGGGGAAGGCTCGGGGATGCTGATTCTCGAGGAACTGGAGCACGCGAGGGCGCGGGATGCGCGAATTCTGGGGGAGATCGTCGGTTTCGGGCAGAGCGCGGACGCCTATCACATGACGGCCCCCGCTCCAGATGGCGTCGGCGCCCGGCTGGCCATGCAGCAGGCGATCGAAGACGCCGGCCTCGCACCCGGCGACATCGGCTACATCAACGCGAACGGGACCGCAACGCCGGTCGGGGACGCCGCCGAGACGAAGGCGATCAAGGAAGTGCTGGGCGAGCACGCGCGATCCACGGTGGTGGGCGCGACGAAGTCGATGACGGGTCACCCGCTGGGGGCTGCCGGGGCCATCGAGGCCGTGATCTCCATGATGGTCTGCAGGCACGGCGTCATCCCGCCCACGATCAACTTCGAGGAGGCGGACCCCGAGTGCGATCTCGAATACGCCCACGGCGGTCCCATCCGGCGCCCCGTCCCGGTCGCCCTCTCGAACTCGTTTGCCTTCGGCGGGCACAACGCCTGCCTGGCAATCCGCCGCTGGAACGACAACTGACCCGAACGGCGGGTGGGGTTACTCGGTGCCGAAGAGGCGGGCGTGGAGTTGGACGTTGTGCTCCGCGATGAGTTTTGGAACCTCGATCGCGTTCACCACGAGCCAGGCGAAGGTGCCGACGCCCCACACGATGCCGATGGCGTAGAAGGTCCACGCGCGGCGCACGAACTCGTCGAAACCGCCCGACACATCGGCCATTTCGGCTGACGCGAAGCCCACGAAGAGCCAGAGCATGGCGCCGGCCATGACGACGGAGAACAGAAGTTGGGCCAGCATTTGCCGTCCCGTGCGGATCTGTTTTGATCCATTGAAGTTACGGGATTCTGCGGGCGATTTCCCGCCGTTCGGTTCCCGCCGAGTGGATTTCAGCCTGCGGCCTGCGGCGGCTCCTGATTGCCTGCCTGAGTTGGGCCTCGTCGGGCTGCTGATAGCAGCGCAGCACCGTCTTGGCAGCCTTCCAGCCTCCGAGCTCGCAGAGCACCTTGAGGGGCAGGTCCATCAGGTCGCTGGCGAACTTCCGCCTCAGCGAGTGCCAGCCCCTTCCGCGCTTCGGCTCCAGTCCCGCGAGCCGCTCCGCCCGCTTCCACCAGAAGCGCGTCTGCGGGAAGCCCACGCACTCCGAGGGATTCCGGGTCGCGGGCATGACCGGCGCGTCCGCGCCAGCGGGGTTGCGCCTTCGCGCCTCCTCCAAGGCGGCCAACGCCTCTTCGGTCAAGGGCGTTGTGTGCTCGTAGCCCGTCTTCTCGTGCTGCGCGCGCCAGCGGATAGTTTCGCCCTCGAAGTCCACATCGGACCACAGCAGGTTGCGAACCGCGCCGATCCGGTGCCCCGTTTCGTGCGCGAGCACGAGCGCGACATGAAACCGCCAGTCCAACCGCTTCGAGACCCCGAGCAGCGCTCGGTACTCCTCTTCGGTGAGAACAACCCGGGTGGGGTTCTTCTCGACGGGCTTCCGGAGGCCCTTGAGCGGGTTCCTGTCCAGCAGCAGGCGGCCCTGCTCGTCCCTCGATCTCGCCGCCCAGTTGAGCACCGCCATCAGGAACGTCAGGTCCGCTTCGATCGTCCGGTTGCCCACCGGCCGACCACTGGGACCGACTGTTCCCGCGCGGCGCTCCCTGATGAACCGGTCCCAATCACGCTGGGATAGGGTCTCCGGCCTTCGGTCCCTGCCGAAGAACTTGAGGAACATCGCCATCGCGGCTCTGTCCCGTTGCCAAGACTTCCGCCTCTTGGAGGGCGTCACCTCTTCACCGTAGATGTCAAAGAGCATCTCCAGGGTGAGCGGCTCCGGCTCGGCTTCCGCCTCGCCGTTCAGGTCCGGGGCGGCGAACCCGGCAGCGAACTCGTCCGCCTGCCGTTTCGCCCTCGCCCAGTCGCGGTGTCCGAGCGACCGGGTGAGCCTCCGCCCGTTCTCGCGCCACTCGACCTGGAACAGGCCGGTCTTCGGGTCTGGAAACACCCTGACCCTGTTCCGGCCCCACTCGCCGGCGCCGTAGCTCCGGCGGCCTTTTCTCGTGCGTGCCATCGTTCGATTCCTCTCGTTCGATGGACTGCACGATCTGCGCGAATGAAACTTCGCGGCGACGGCGCGCGTCGTCCAGAGTTGGCGCCCCGGCCGGCTTTCGGGCGGACGCGCCACGGGGGCGCTGGTTTCTGCGGTTGGTTGAGGAGCCAGATGTGTAAACGCTTCACGTTTACTCTGGTCGGGGGATGCCCCCGAGCCCCCTGAACGACACTTCCGCGCGCCACCAAAGGAGGCCGCCCGACATGCCCCGTCCCCGGAAGCCCGAGGCCGAACTTCGCAGCCGCACGATCGGCGTCCGCGTCAACGCCGCGGAGGCCGCGGAGATCGCCGAGCGGGCCGGAGCGGCCCGCATGACGACGGGCGGCTACATGCGCC
>JAPPBA010000056.1 GCA_026705295.1 Candidatus Palauibacter australiensis | reverse complement strand
GTTCGTCCGACCTCCGTTCCCCGAGGGGCATCAGAAGACGAGTTCCGCCGAGAAGGTGAACGTCCGGAAGTTCGGATAACCGAAGCTGTCGTAGCGGTTCAAGGTCGCGCTTCCGACCTCCCCGCCGTCCCGGCCAACTTCGGGATCGTACCCGCGGTACTCGGTGAACGTGAACAGGTTGCGTCCGATTGCGTTCAGCGTGACCCGGTCGAACACGTTTCCGAACACGGACGAGGCGAGTGATTCCGGCAGCGTGTAACCCAGGGACAGTTCGCGGACCTTGAGCCACGTGCCGTCCTCGCGGAACCAGGAGTTGTCCGATCCGACGTTGTAGATGACCGAGGCGTAGCCCGTCGGCTTGTTCAGCTCGAGCGGCTTGCCGGTCTGGTCCACGTCCTCGCCGCGCAACTCGCGAAGCGCCCACTGCGCCGTGTTGTTGTAGATCGAGTGGCCCACCGACGACTCGAGGAGCGCGTTAAAGCTGAGGTTGCTGTAGCGGAAGTTCGTGGCGAACGACGCGCTGAAGTCCGGCGTCGTGTTTCCGAACGGGAGGAAGTCCGTCAGCCGGCACTTCTCCATGTAGTCGCCCGGATTCTTGGCGACGCAGGCCGGCGAGTAGTCTTCGACGTAGAAGGGATGCCCCCAGTGGTAGTTCCGCGTTCCACCATCGGCCGTGGCCACCTCGCCCGTCGTGCCCCACAGCTTCTTGCTGAACCCTTCAGTGTGACTCGCGCCGCCGGTGTAGACGAGAAGTCCGTCGTCGTTAACCTGGAAGTTCGCGCTGCAGTCGGAAGCCGACACGCCGACCGGTTCGAGGTCCACGCAGCTCGTGGCCAGAACTTCGCCCCACATCTCTCCCAGGGGACGACCCTCGGAGACGTAGTAGGTCCCCACCGTGTAGTCGGGAACGTCGAGCCGCGTGATCTCCTGCCGCGTCCGGTCCCAGTTCAGCCGGAACTGCAGGCCCATGTCCTGCGTGTCGATCGCCGCGTAGCGCAGCGAGACCTCGTACGTCTGTGCCGAGATCTCACCCGCGTTCTGCCACTGGTTCGAGAAGCCCACGAACGCCGCCTGCGGAACCTGCAGCAACTGGTCGTCCGTCGTCTGCCAGGCGTACGTCAGGTCGAGACCGAGGTTCTCGAAGAACACGAAGTTGAGCCCCGCTTCGCGCTCCGTCGTGAACTCGGGCTTCAGCGCGCGGTTCCCGAGGTTGATCGGGAAGATCGCGCCCTGCGCGACGCCGAACGTCTCGTACTGGGCGTAGAAGTTCGGCCGCCCGCCCGCCGTTCCCAGCGAGAAGCGCAGCTTCAGTTCATCGATCGCGTCGATGTTCCAGAAGCCCTCCTGAGAGACCCGCCATGCGACCGAACCGCGGTAGTACGTCTGCCACCGCTCGTCGGGCCCGAACAGAGAGGAGCCATCGCGACGGATCAAGCCGTCGAGGATGTAGCGGCCCTGGTAGTCGACGCTCGCGATCCCGAACAGCCCCTCCGCCTTGATCGAGCGGGTCTGGTTGTTCCCGCTCGTCTCGCCGATGATGGCGCCGAAGTTCGGCACATCCTGCACCGAGAACCGGCTGCCGAATACGCCGTTCGAGTTGAAGCTCTGGTCCTCGATGAGGTAGCGGGCCTTGCCGCGCACCGTGACGTCGCCGTCCATGAACGTCTGGCTCGCGCCGAGCGTCACCGAGGCATTGATCGCCTCGTCGGTGAAGTTGAACTCGCGCAGGCTGCCGCCCGTGAGCTCGCCCGTGCCGCTGGCGCTGGACGTCCGCTCATTCTTGGGCCGGATCGTGTAGTCCCGGAAGTCCGTGCGGTCGAAGGAGGCGTTCGCCTCGAGCGTCAGCCAGTCGAGGGATGCCGGCGAGAAGTTGAGGTCCACCGATCCCATCGACCGCGTGCGCTTGTCCCGGCTGTCGTTCACCGCGAGCAGGTAGAGCGGGTTCGCCTCGATCGACTGCGGATCCGCGTCGATATCGGGATACCCGTCGAACGATGAAACGCCCGTCAGTTCGATCGCAGGCGACATGAAGGTCAGGCGCGAAAAGGCGCCCGTCGTGACCGCCTTGTCGTCCTGGTCGGAGCGCGAGTAGAAGCCGCTCGCGGCGATGTCCAAGTCCCCGAACCGGGTGTCGACGTTCAGACGCACGTTCTGCCGCTCGAAGCCCTCGTCGTCCGGAACGCCAACATTGAACGGCGAGAGTCCCTGTGCGACGCGATCCGCGTTTAGCGTGGCGAGGTTGTCGACGCACTGCGAGCAACTCACGACGCCGGCCTCGCGGAACTGGTCCACGCTCACCCGGAAGCTCGACTCACCGAAACGACCCGTCACGGCGCCGTAGAGGTCCATCGTCTCGCCGGGATCGAAGAACGTGTCCATGTGATCGAACAGCTCGCCCGGGAAGGCCTGGTTCGCGAACGCGGTGGCCGTGGTTCCCGGCTCGCCGACGTTGATCTGGTTGTAGAGCAGCGCAGAGCCGAACCCCTGCCGATTCAGATCGCGGAAGTCGACCTCGCTGCCCTGAGAGTCGATGAACTTCGTGCCGGCTGCGTTCATGGTGTACGGATGCGAACGCACGAGGCCGATGTCACCGACGAGTTGGCCGAAGCCGTACTCGCCACGGGCGAGGACGTTCAGCGAGTTCGTCTGCAGGCCCGTGCCTCGCTTCGTCGTGATCTCGATCACGCCGTTCTGCGCGCGCGAACCGTACAGCGACGCCGCCGCCGCGCCCTTCACGATCTCCACGTGGTCGATGTCCAGCGCGCCCACGTCCGAGAGCGACGCGCCCTCGGACTGGATCACGCCGTCGATGACGATCAGCGGCGACGTGCTCCGGCCGTCAGCGTTGATCGACGTCGGACCCCGCAGCATGATGGAGGCTGGCTGGCCCGGCTGGCCCGAAGCGGAGACGACCGAGACACCGGCAGCCTTCCCAGCCAGCAGCGAGGAGGCGTCCGCCGCCGGGACCGGGAGGTCCTGCGCCGACAACCGCTCCACCGTGAACGGGAGCTTCACCTGCGGCGTCTCACCCACCACCCCCGTCACGACGATGTCCTGGAGACGAAGGGCCGTCTGTTCCACGGCGAAGTCCGCCGTCGCCACTTGGCCAGAAGCCACCGTCACCGTCTGCGACAGTTCGTGGTAGCCGATCAGGCGCACCGTCACGGTCTGTTCGCCCGCCGGCACGCCGTCCAATCGGTACGTGCCCTCCAGACCCGACAGCGTACCGATCACCGTTCCCGCAACGAACACCTGCGCGCCGGCCACCGGGGCCAGCGACTCCGCATCGGTCACCGTCCCGGAGATCGCTCCCTGAGCAAGCAGCGGGGCCGCGCCGATGAAGAGCCAGGCGCTCACTGCCGTGGCGGCCAGCGCGCTCGCGCGCCTCCGCCGTCCTGACAACCTGAACAACATGGATCACTCTCCTTGTAGCAGTGAGATCCGTGCGACCCGGGCCTACCGGGGAACCGATCCGCTCGACACTATCGAGCCGCTTTCTTGCTTCGTCCGAACCGCCCTTTATCTGTAGTCAGACCGGGAGGAGCCCGCAGACGCCCCCCGGTCGTTTTGCGTCAACGCACGACCATGTCTTCGCTGGCGCGCGCGGCCTTCTGGTGCCTCTGGAGGCGATGCAGCGTGAAAGCCGCCCGCTCCAGCGCTGAATCGAGGCTGCCCGGAACGATCGAGGGCGGCGTCGGATTGCCGGCCGCACCGCCCGCGCTCCCGCCGAAGGTGTAGATGTCCCGCTGCAGAACCTCCAGATCCGCCGCCGGCATCGGCAGGTGCAGCGCCGTGCCCGCCGGCAGGATGTCGTTGCGTCGTCCGTGCCAGTGTTCGAGCCCGCCGAACACGTTGTACACGTTCTCGAAGTGCTCGAACCAGATCGCGTCCCGCAGGTTGCCGCAACGCCCCTGCACGTCGTACCGCTTGCGCGGCGTGCACTCGCCCGCCCCGTTGGACGGCACCGCATCCGTCGGGTTCGACGGCGCCGGAGGGAGCCCCGCCTGCATCCGCGTCACATTGATGATGTCCGCGGCCCCCGCGAAGTCGCCCATCCGGTACAGGCCTTCCGCGACGTAGTGGTCCATCTCCTGGCCCGTCATCTCCTCCATGTCCCCGGATTCGCAGAAGTTGCAGCTCAGGGTGTAGTGGTCGTACCGCGCATCTCCGTAGTGCGACTGCCGGTACGTCCCGCGCGAGGCGATGAAGATGATGTTCGCGTTGTAGCGGTGGACCGGACCCGTGGAAGCGGCCGTGGGGCTCACGCTCTCTCCCAGCGTCCCATCCTCGTTCACAGCAGGGTAACGCCGGTCATCCCCGAAGCTCATCTTGCGCGCCGTCCGCTTCGAGGTCTCGAAGGACAGCCAGTCCTGGTACTGGCCGCTCTGGTCCGCCATGCCGGCCCAATCCATGTGCATGCGGTGCCAGGTGCCGTTCTGCTGCGCCTTGGCCTTCAGGTCGTCATACCAGGCCGTGTCGGACGAACGGTCTTCGCCGACGACGACGACATCCTGGATGCCGGCCCGCGCGTCGGAGATGATCTGGCTCCAGTTGGCCCCTGCCGCCTCCGCATCCGTTCGGGGCAGGTTCGCCGCGCAGCGCGCCTTCCAGCCTACGAGATAGTCGGCGAACTGGTTGTTGTCCCAGGGGTTCCCGTTGATCCAGGTGTCCGGGAGCGAGAACGAAGTCCCCCGTACGGCGGACTCCGCCTCGTTCAGCTTGCCCATCGCGTAGCTGAACATGCTGTTGTAGTCGATCGTCTCGAGTTCGCCGGTGAGATCGGTCGTCTCGTCGACGATGAAGGCCTGATCGTACCACAGCGCGAGCAGGCAGCTCAGTATCGCCTGACTGGAAATGGCGAAGGCGCGGGCGCGGGCGTTGCGCTCGCCGCCCGGACCGATTTCCAGACCTTCGTCGATGGCCCGGACCCCGTCGGACGCCGCCGCGATCCCGCCGTAGGCGTCGTTCCAGTGCTCCGAGAACACGTACGACCACCGATAGGAGGTCGAGTTCGGCATCGGTTCGCGGGGCTCCCGGCCGAGGTCGTTCTGGCCGTTGTTGCCCCACGTCGCCGTGTGCCGACTCGACATGTGGTTGAACGAGAAGTTCGCGTTGTTCCAGTAATGGCCCATCGCCCACACCTGCTGGTAGGAACTGGCGATGAGCGACTCGACGTCATCCGGGCTGGCCAGGGCGCGTGCCCGATCCGGCTCGTTCGGATTGCTGACCTGAAGGTCGCAACCCGAAAAGCCGACTCCCAGAGCCAGCGTGATGGCCGGCAGTGTCAGCTTCTTTTTCATGACCCCTCCGTTAACTCGATCAATTTCCGTCCGACCCCCGTTTCGCGGAGGGAGTGTCAGAAGACCAGTTCCGCCGAGAACGTGAACGAGCGGAAGTTCGGATAGCCGAAGCTGTCGTACCGCTGCAGGCCCGCGTTCGTGAGTTCGCCGCCGCTCCGGCCGACCTCCGGATCGTATCCGCGATAGTCGGTGATCGTCAGCAGGTTACGGCCGATTGCGTTGACGGTAACCCGGTCGAACATCTCGCCGAAGAGGCTCTGCCTCATCCCGTCCGGCAGCGTGTACCCGATCGACAATTCGCGAATCTTGATCCAGTCGCCGTCCTCGCGGAACCAGTCGTTGTCGTTGTTCGAGAGATAAACGCCCGCCACGTAACCGATGGACTTGTTGAACTCGAGGGGTTTCCCCGTCTGGTCCACGTCCTCGCCCCGGTCATCCCGGAGCGCCCACTGCGCCGTGTTGTTGTAGATGGAGTGACCCATCGACGACTCGACGAGGGCGTTCAGGGCGAGACTCTTGTAACGGAAGTTGGACCCGAACGACACGTTGAAGTCCGGCGTCGTGTTCCCGAACGGAAGCACGTCCGTGAGCTGGCACTTCTCCATGTAGTTGCCCGGGTTCTTCGCCACGCACGCCGGCGAGTAGTCCAGGACCTTGATCGGAATGCCCCAGAGGTACGTGTTCTCGCCGCCGTCGACCGTGGCGACCGTCCCGTCCGTCCCCCAGAGTTTCTTGCTGAACCCCTCGGTGAAGTCGGCGCCTCCCGTCCACACGAGGATGCCGTCGTCGTTCACCCGGAAGTTCGCGTTGCAGTCCGAAGCCGAGATGCCGACGGGTTCGAGATCCGAGCAGGTTGTCGCCAGCACGTGGCCCCACATCTCGCCCAGCGGACGACCCTCCGAGACGAAGAACGTCCCCTGGCGGTACGCGGGAACGTCCAGCCGCGTGATCTCCTGGCGCGTCCGATCCCAGTTCAGCCGGAACTGCAGGCCCATGTCCTGGGTGTCGATCGGTGCGTAGCGCATGGAGATCTCATACGTCTGCGCCGAGATCGCGCCCGCGTTCTGCCACTGGCTCGAGAAACCGACGAACGCCGGCTGCGGTACCCGCAGCAACTGGTCATCGGTCGTCTGCCACGCGTAGGTCAGGTCGAGGCCCAGGTTGTCGAAGAAGACGAAATTGATTCCCGCCTCGCGCTCCGTCGTGAATTCCGGCTTGAGCGCGGTGTTCCCCAGGTTGACGGGGAAAATCGCGCCACCGGAGATCCCGAACGTCTCGTACTGTGCCTGGAAGTTCGGCCGCCCGCCCGCCGTACCCAGCGAGAAGCGCAGCTTCAGTTCATCGATCGCGTCGATGTTCCAGAAATCCTCCTGCGTCACGCGCCAGGCAAACGAACCCCGGTAGTAGGTCTGCCACCGCTCGTCCGGCCCGAAGAGGGACGAACCGTCGCGCCGGATCAGACCGTCGAGAATGTAGCGACCCTTGTAGTCCGCGCTCGCGATCCCGAAGAGTCCTTCCGCCTTGATGGCCCGGACGGAGTTGCTGCCCGTCGTGGATCCGATGATGGCGCCGAAGTTCGGGACGTCCTGCACCGAGAACTGGCTTCCGAAGACGCCGTTCGACTCGAAGCGCTGGTCCTCGATCAGGTAGCGGGCCTTGCCGCGCACCGTGAGGTCGCCGTCCATGAACGTCTCGCTCGCGCCGAGCGTCACCGATGCGTTGATCGCCTCGTCCTCGAAGTTGCCTTCGCGCAGGCTGCCGCCGGTTGGGCCCTCACGGGTCTTCTCGTTCTTCGGGTAGAGTTCGTAATCGTAGAAGTCCGTCCGGTCGAAAGACGCGTTCGCCTCCAGGGTCAACCAGTCGAGACCCGACGGAGAGTAGTTGAGGTCGACCGAACCCATCGTCCGCGTCCGCTTGTCCCGACTGTCTACGATCGCCAGGAGGTAGAGCGGGTTGTTTGAGATGGACTGCGAGTCCGCGTCGATCCTCGGATACCCGTCCACCGGGTCGATCTGTGCCAGATCGACGGCCGGCGAGGCGAAAGTCAGCTGGCTGAACGCGCCGTTCTCGAGCGCCTTGTCGTCCTGGTTGGCGCGGGAGTAGAACCCGCTCGCGGCGATGTCCAGGTCGCCGAACCGGGTGTCGACGTTCAGGCGCACGTTCTGTCGCTCGTATCCGTCGTCGTCCGGCAGCCCCACGTTGTAGGCCGTCAAGCCCTGGGCGACCCGATCCGCGTTCAACGTGCCGAGGTTGTCGATACACGGCGTGCAACGCACGATGCCGCCCTCTCTGAACTGGTCCACGCTCACCCGGAAGCTCGACTCGCCGAAGCGGCCCGTCACCGCGCCGTAGAGATCGATCGTTTCACCGGGATCGAAGAACGTGTTCATGTGATCGAACAGTTCATGGGGGAAGGCCTGGTTGGCGAACGATGTGAAGGAATCGCCCGGTTCGCCGGGGTTGATCTGGTTCGCCAGGACCGGGGCACCGAATCCGCCGCGGCTCAGGTCGGTGAAAGCGACCTCATTCCCGTCGGTGTCGATGAAGAGCGTTCCCGCCGCATTCATCTGGTACGGGTGGGACCGCGTCAAGCCAACGTCCCCCACCAACTGGGCGATGCCGTATTCGCCGCGGGCGAGGATGTTCAGCGAGTTCGTCTGCAGGCCCGTGCCGCGCTTGGTCGAGATCTCGATCACGCCGTTCTGCGCTCGCGAACCGTACAGCGACGCCGCCGCCGCACCCTTCACGATCTCAACGTGGTCGATGTCCAGCGATCCGATGTCGGAGAGCGAGGCCGACTCCGACTGGATCACGCCGTCGATCACGATCAGCGGCGACAGAGAGCGCCCTGCGGAGTTGATGGAAGTTGGACCGCGCAGCATGATCGACGCCTCCGCTCCGGGCTGGCCGGAGCCGGACACGACCGACACGCCCGCCGCCTTCGCTGTCAACAACGCGGAGACGTCGGCCGCCGGCACGGGGAAGTTCTGCGCCGACAGCCGCTCCACCGTGAACGGGAGCTTCACCTGCGGCGTCTCGCCCACCACCCCCGTCACGACGATGTCCTGGAGGCGAAGGGCCGTCTGCTCCACGGCGAAGTCCGCCGACACCACCTGGCCCGATGCCACCGTCACCGTCTGCGACAGTTCGTGGTAGCCGATCAGGCGGACTGTCAGGGTCTGCTCGCCCGCCGGCACGCCTTCCAACCGGTACGTGCCCTCCGGACCCGACAGCGTACCGATCACCGTTCCCGCAACGAACACCTGCGCGCCGGCCACCGGGGCCAGCGACTCCGCATCGGTTACCGTCCCCGAGACCGCTCCCTGAGCGAGCAGCGGGGCCGCGCCAATAAGGAGCCAGACGCTCACTACGATGGTCACGAGCGCGTTACCGCATTTCCGCTTTCCTGACAAGTTAACCGACATCGATCACCCTTTCTGTGAAACGCTCCTCCAAAAAAGCTTCTCCCAAAAAAAAAACGATCAGGGGCGCTTGTTTGCGCCACCCGATCGCTTCTCTCCACAACGCAGGCCTCCCGATACCGTCATACGACGGCACCGGGAGGCACCAACGCTCCTGCAAAAGGCCGTCTACGCAAGCAACCGCCCTTTAGTCCGAAAACAACTCCGTCGGAGGCAAAGCCAACGCCTCCAAAAAACTCGTCCGGCCCGCCTCCTAGCGGACGACGAGATCTCGCATGCGACGCTCCGCTCGCTGCTGCGCGGCCAAGCGCTCCAGCGCGTAGGTGGCCCGCTCGAGCGCGGCGTCGAGGCTACCCGGAACGATCGACGGTGTTGGGTCGGGGGCCGAAGCCTCTCCGCCGCCACCGAACGTGTAGATGTCCCGCTGCAGCACTTCAAGGTCCGCAGCCGGGATCGGCACGTGCAGCGCCGTTCCCGCCGGGAGAATGTCATTCCGGCGTCCGTGCCAGAACTCGAGTCCTCCGAAGACGTTGAACACGTTCTCGAATTGCTCGTACCACATCGCGTCCCGCAGATTGCCGCAGCGGCCTTGCACGTCATACCGCTTTCGCGGCGTGCACTCGCCCGCTCCGTTCGATGGGACCGCATCCGTGGGGTTCGACGGCGCAGGCGGCAGACCCGCCTCCATGCGCGTCTTGTTCACGATGTCCGCGGCGGCGCCGAAGTTGCCCATCCGGTAGTTGCCTTCCGCGATGTAGTGGTCCATCTCATTCGACGTCATGTGCTCCAGGGGGCCGGAGAAGGCCCAGAAGACCTCGATGTAGTGGTCGTAGCGCATGTCGCCGTAGTGCGACTGCCGGTACGTGCCGCGCTCCGGCCGGAAGATGATGGTCGAGTTGTAACGGGAGCGCGGACCATCCGATGCGAGTGTGGGACTGACGATGTCGGAGGTCGCCCCGTCCTCGTTCACCGGAGGGAACCGCATGTCGTCACCGAACGTCATCTGGCGCGCAGTGCGCTGCGACGTCGGGATCGACAGCCAGTCCTGGTATTCGCCGCTCTGGTCGGCCATACCCACCCAGTCCATGTGCATCCGGTGCCACGTGCCATTTTCCTGCATGAGCGACTTCAGACCGTCGTACCAGGGGCTGTCCGACGAGGAGTCCTCACCCGTGATGATGACATCCCGTATACCGTTTTGGGCGTTCGAGATGATCTGGCTCCAGTTCGCCCCCGCGGCCTCCGCGTCCGAGCGCGGGAGGTTCGCCGCGCAGCGCGCCTTCCAGCTCACGAGATAGTCGGCCCACTCGTTGTTGCTCCACGGGTTTCCGTTGACCCACGTCTCGGCGAGCGTGAACGAAGACCCTCGGGCCTGTGATTCCGCCGCGTCGAGCTTGCCCATGGCGTAGTTGAACATCGCGTTGTAGTCGACCGTATCGAGCTCCCCGCCCAGGTCCGTCGTCTCGTCAACGATGAACGCCTGGTCGTACCAGAGGGACAGCAGGCACGACAGAATCGCCTGGCTGCCCGCCGCGAACGCGAGTGCACGGGGGTTACGCTCGCCCCCCGGCCCGATCTCGAGGCCGGACTCGATGGCCCGGATCCCGTCCGACGCCGCCGAGATGCCGCCGTATGCGTCGCCCCAGTTCGCCTCGAAGACGTACGCCCAGCGGTAGGAGGGGCTGTTGGGCAACGACTCACGGGGCTCACGACCGAGATCGTTCATCCCCATGTTGCCCCACGTCGCCGTGTGACGGCTCGCCATGTGGCCGAACGCAAAGTTCGCGTTGGTCCAATAGTGTCCGATTTCCCAGACTTTCAGGAACGAGCTCGCGATGAGCGTTTCCACGTCGTCCGGGCCTGCCAGGGCGCGCGCCCGGTCCGGCTCGTTCGGGTTGTCAACCTGCAGGTCGCAGCCCGTAAAGCCGAACAGGAGCGCCAGCGCAAAGGCCGGTAGTGTCAGCTTCCTATTCATGTTCGCTCCGTTTTCCAGTCGGTTGTGTCCGGTCCCTTGGATGATCCGGGGCGGGGAAGAGCCCTCCGGAGAGGACCTCCCCGCCTCCGGCCACGAGAGGACTCAGAATACCAGTTCCGCCGCGAAAGTGAACGTCCGGAAGTTCGGGTATCCGAAGGTGGAGACACGGTTCAGCGCGGTGCTCCCAAACTGTCCGCCGCTATATCCGACCTCGGGATCGTAGCCCCGGTAGTCCGTGATCGTGATCAGGTTCCGACCGATCGCGTTGAGGGTCACCCGATCGAAGACGTCGCCGAACAGGCTCTGCGTCATGGTCTCGGGCAGCGTGTAGCCGAGCGAAAGCTCGCGGAGCTTGATCCAGCTGCCGTCCTCGCGGAACCAGGAGTTATCGGCGTTGACCGAGTAGAGGGCCGAGGCGTAACCGACCGGCTTGTTGAATTCCAGCGCCTTGCCAGTCTGGTCCGTGTCCTCGCCGCGCAACTCGCGAAGCGACCACTGCGCCGTCCCGTTGTAGATCGACGCGCCCTGGGAGGTCTCGATCAGGCTGTTCAAGCTGAGACCCTTGTACCGGAAGTTCGTCGCGAACGATGCGTTGAAGTCCGGCGTCGTGTTCCCGAACGGCAGGAACTCGGTGAGCGTGCACTTCTCCTCGTAATCGCCCGGATTCTTCGACACGCAAGCCGGCGAGTAATCCTGCACCTTGATCGGGAGGCCCCAGTGGTACGAGTTGGAGCCGTCCGCCGTGGCGACCTCGACCTGGGTTCCCCATAGCTTCTTGCTGAACCCTTCCGTGAAGGCGGCGCCTCCCGTCGGGACGAGAAGGCCGTCGTCGTTCACCTGGAAATTGGCGTTGCAGTCGGAAGCCGACACGCCGATCGGCGCCAGGTCCGCGCAACTCGTCGCCCACAACTCGCCCCACAGCTCGCCCAGCGGACGACCCTCGGAGACGAAGAAGTTAGCGAACGAGTAGTCGGGCACGTCCAGGCGCGTGATCTCCTGCTTGGTCCGGTCCCAGTTCAGCCGGAACTGGAGGCCCATGTCCTGTTCGTCGATCGCCGCGTAGCGCAGCGAGACCTCGTACGTTTGGGCCGCGATCGCGCCCGCGTTCTGCCACTGGCTCGAGAAGCCCACGAACGCCGGCTGCGGAACCTGCAGCAGCTGGTCGTCGGTCGTCTGCCAAGCGTACGTCAAGTCGAGACCGAGGTTCTCGAAGAACACGAAGTTGAGCCCCGCCTCGCGCTCCGTCGTGAACTCCGGCTTCAGCGCCGAGTTCCCGAGGTTGATCGGGAAGATCGCGCCGGCCGAGACACCGAACGTCTCATACTGGGCGTAGAAGTTCGGGCGGCCGCCCGCCGTGCCCAGCGAGAAGCGCAGCTTCAGCTCATCGATCGCGTCGATGTTCCAGAAGTCTTCCTGCGTCACCCGCCACGCGACCGAGCCGCGGTAGTACGTCTGCCACCGCTCGTCGGGCCCGAACAGCGAAGAGCCATCGCGCCGAACCAGGCCGTCGATGATGTAGCGGCCAAGGTAGTCGGCGCTGGCGATCCCGAAGAGTCCCTCCGCCCTGATCTGGCGGACCTGGTTGTTCCCGCTCGTCTCGCCGATGATCGCGCCGAAGTTCGGCACGTCCTGTACCGAGAACTGGCTCCCGAACACCCCGTTCGACTCGAAGTTCTGGTTCTCCGTCAGGTAGCGGGCCTTGCCGCGCACCGTGAGGTCGCCGTCCATGAACGTCTGGCTCGCGCCGAGCGTCACCGAGGCATTGATCGCCTCGTTGGTCGAGTTGAACTCGCGCAGGCTGCCACCGGTCGTACCCTCCCGGGTCCGCTCGTTCTTCGGATAGATCTCGTAGTCGTTGAAATCCGTCCGGTCGAACGAAGCGTTGGCTTCAAAGGTCATCCAATCGAGCGAGGCCGGCGAGAAGTTGAGATCCACGGAACCCATCGTCCGCGTGCGCTCGTCGCGGTCCGTGGCGATCGCCAGACGGTAGAGCGGGTTGTCCTCGATCGACTGCGGATCCGCGATGATTTCGGGATACCCGTCCGTCGGGTCGATCTGCGTAAGGTCGATCGCGGGCGACATGAAGGTGAGTCGCGAGAACGCGCCGTTCGTCACCGCCTTGTCGTCCTGGTCGGCGCGCGAGTAGAAGCCGCTCGCCGCGATGTCGAGATCGCCGAAGCGCGTGTCCACGTTCAGGCGCACGTTCTGCCGCTCGAACCCTTCGTCGTTGGGGAGCCCGACATCAAAGGCCGTCAGACCCTGCGCGACGCGGTCAGCGTTCAGCGTGGCCAGGTTGTCGATGCACGCCGAGCAGCTCACCACGCCGGCTTCGCGGAACTGGTTCACGCTCACCCGGAAGCTCGACTCGCCGAAACGACCCGTCACGGCGCCGTAGACGTCCATCGTCTCGCCGGGATCGAAGAACGTGTCCATGTGATCGAACAACTCGGTCGGGAACGCCTGGTTCGCGAACGCCACTTGGGGGTTCGCCTGCGCGCCCGGGTCGATCTGGTTGTAGAGCACGGCCGAGCCGAAGCCCGGACGGTTCAGATCGCGGAAGTCGACCTCGTTGCCCTCCGAGTCGATGAACTTCGTGGCGGACGCGTTCATGGTGTACGGATGCGAACGCACCAGGCCCACATCACCCACGAGCTGCCCGAGTCCGTACTCACCACGGGCGAGGATGCTCAGCGAGTTCGTCTGCAGGCCCGTCCCCCGCTTGGTCGTGATCTCGATCACGCCGTTCTGCGCCCGCGACCCGTACAGCGAGGCCGCCGCCGCGCCCTTCACGATCTCCACGTGGTCGATATCCAGTGCGCCCACGTCCGACAGCGACGCGCCCTCGGCCTGGATCACGCCGTCGATGACGATCAGCGGCGACTGTCCACGACCGTCAGCGTTGATCGACGTCGGGCCGCGCAACTGGATGTTGGCCTGTGCGCCCGGCTGGCCGGAGCCCGAAATGACCGACACGCCGGCTGCCTTCCCCGCCAGCAGCGAGGAGGCGTCCGCCGCCGGGACCGGCATGTCCTGCGTCGACAGCCGCTCCACCGTGAACGGGAGCTTCACCTGCGGCGTTTCGCCTACCACGCCCGTCACGACCAGGTCCTGAAGCCGGAGCGCCGTTTGCGTCACGGCGAAGTCCGCCGTCGCCACCTGACCCGACGCCACCGTCACCGTCTGCGACGCTTCCCGGTAGCCGATCAAGCGGACCGTCACGGTCTGCTCGCCCGCTGGTACGCCTTCCAACCGGTACGTGCCCTCCGGACCCGACAGCGAACCGATCACTGTTCCCGCAACGAACACCTGCGCACCGGCCACCGGGGCCAGGGACTCCGAGTCGGTCACCGTCCCCGAGATCGCTCCCTGAGCGAGCAACGGGGCCGCGCCGATAAAGAGCCAGGCGCTCACTGCTGTAACGGCCAGCGCACTCGCGCGCTTCCGCCACTCTGACAAGTGAAACAACATGGATCTCCCTCCTGTGGCAGTGGGATCCTCTGCGACCCGAATCTGTTCGAGGGCCGAACCCTCGCCCGACGCAGCCGGGTCAGTACACCGCGTCGAGACCCACCAAAAAAGCACGTCGTGTCGTGTCACTACTCCTTTACAACGATTTGCGGCACCGTTTTGCGACGCTACGCACGGCGCGACACCGGATGCGCTGCCCGCAACGAGCCGAAAACCGCGCTCCCCGCCGCCGAACGATTCCGCTACGCGGCGTACGGCCCTTCGGCGCACACCCGCAACTTCCCCGACGAACGGGACCGGGCAACATGAGCGCCAACTTCGGCCCGTGCAAGACCCTTGCAGGCACCGCCGCGAGACCGCGCGCATCGTCATCGAGCCCGCAAAACTCGGGACCTCAGGGCCGGAGGGAGATCCGCGCGAACGCGCGTTTCCCCCGCTGCACGAGATACTCGCCTTCTCGCAGATGGAGGTCGCCCTTCCGGATCACGCTCCCGTCCACGCGCACCGCCCCCTGCCGGATGAGTCGACCCGCCTCCGAGGAGGAGGCCGCAAGCCCCGAATCGCGGAGGATGTGCGCGATCCAGAGCGTCTCCCGCTCTCCGAGAGAGAGCGACACGGCAGGGACATTTTCCGGCACTTCCCGGCGCCGGTGCAGGCGGTCGAACGCCTCCCGCGCCTCGCCGGCGGCCGCCGCGCCGTGGTAGCGGGCCACGAGGTCCCCGGCCAGCCACCGCTTGGCCGCGAGCGGATCGGTTCCGGCCTTGGCGCGGCGAGCAGCGAGTTCCTCGCCGGAGGCGCTCGACACGAGTACGAGCCACTCGTCGAGCAGCGTGTCCGGTATCGACATCACGCGCCCGAACGTTTCTCCCGCCTCCATCGCGATACCGACGTAGTTGCCGTAGCTCTTGGACATCTTCCGATGTCCGTCGGTCCCGCGCAGGAGCGGCATGATGAGGCACACCTGCGGTTCCTGGCCCGCGCGCTCCTGAAGCGTTCTCCCCAGAAGCAGGTTGAACCGCTGATCGGTGCCCCCGAGTTCGACGTCGGCCCGCAACGCAACGGAATCGTACGCCTGCATCATCGGGTAGAGGAATTCGACGAGGCTGATGGGACGTCCCTCCCGGTGGCGCGCGGCGAAATCATCGCGCTCGAGCATGCGGGCGACCGTGTACTGCGAGGTCAGCCGCAGGATGTCCGCCAAGGCGAGGCCCGCGAGCCATTCGCTGTTCTTCCGGATCTCGGTCGCCCCCGGATCGAGGATGCGGAAGACCTGGTCTTCGTAGCTGGCCAGGTTCGACTCGATCTCCTCCTCGGACAACATCGGGCGCGTCTCGTCCCTTCCGCTCGGGTCGCCCACGCGAGCCGTGAAGTCGCCCATCACGAAGACCACGCGGTGGCCGAGTTCCTGGAAGGTCCGCAACTTGTGGATCGACACGCCGTGGCCGATGTGGAGGTCGGGCCGCGTCGGATCAAACCCCTGTTTAATAAGGAGGGGCCGATCTTCTCGTGCCGAACGCTCGAGCTTGGCCACGAGTTCGTCTTCGGGGACGATGGACTCGGCTCCCGCGCGGATCCGTCGGATCTGTTCGTCTACGGGGAGAAACATCTGCGCCTGGTGTCGGTATATTCCCTATCGTCCCGTCGCGGGTCGCTCCCGCCGGGCGCGGCGTGACGATAGAATCGGGCCGTTGGCGGTCCGACGCGAGGGTTGAGGTCCGGAGGAAAGCGTGAACGGCCGGAAGATCGCAGGGGGGGAACGGGGATGATCCGTCGACGACGAGGCGCGCGCCGGGCGCGGGGCGCGAAGAAACGGATGCGCCGGGCGCTGACGCTCGCTGTTCTGATCGGCGGCGGACTTGGGGCGGGCGTGGCGTGGCGCGGGTGGACACACCTGTGCGACGCGTGTCCCTCCATCGCCCAGATCTACGCCTTCGAACCCAAGGAGGCGACGAAGCTCTTCGCGGCGGACGGATCCCTCCTCGCGGAACTTGCCATCGAACGGCGGACGCCCATCCGCATGGAGGGGCTCCCGCGTCACGTGTACAACGCCTTCATCGCTGTCGAGGACAAGCGCTTCTGGGGTCACGCGGGCGTAGACGTGCTGCGAACGACGCGAGCCTTCTTCGATTTTCTGATGCGGGGGTATGGCGCTGCGGGCGGCAGTTCGATCACGCAGCAGCTCGCGGGCAACATGTTCGAGAGTTCCGTGAACCGGCGCGATATCAGCGTGCGCAGGAAGCTGCGCGAGATACGCGTCGCGATCGATCTGGAGCGCGCGTACACCAAGTGGGAGATCCTCGAAGCCTACCTCAACCAGATCAACTTCGACGGCGTGTTCGGAGTCCAGGCCGCGGCGGAGCGTTACTTCGGGAAGACCGCCGCGCAGCTCAATCTGCCGGAGGCGGCACTTCTCGCGGCCATCCCTCGGAATCCTGCGGGGTACAACCCGATCCGCCGCCCGGAGCGGGCCGTCGGACGGCGCAATCTCGTCCTTCAACTGATGGCCGCGCAGGGACTCGTGAGCATCGAGGACGCCGAGGCGGCGAAGGCGTACCCGCTGGAACTCGCGAGGGGGGCCCGCATCGAGCAGGACGCGCCCTATTTCGTGGAGTGGGTGCGGCAGCGGCTCTACGACCGATACGGCACTGACATCTACGAGAAGGGGTTCCGGGTCTACACGACGCTCGACCCGGAGCTCCAGGCGGTCGCGGATTCCGCGCTGCTCGCGCAGCTGGAATGGGTGGATCGCCACCCGGCCTATCGCGGCGTCACCTTCGAGGAGGTACGGGCGTGGCCGCCCGACAGCCTGTACCAGGTGAGCCGCGGAGGCGCCGAGATGCCCTATGTGCAGGGGATGTTCGTCGCGCTGGACGCGCCGACCGGCGATGTGCGGGCGATGGTGGGCGGGCGCGATTTCGGCGACTCCGAGTTCAACCGCGCGACCCAGGCCATCCGGCAGCCGGGTTCCGTGTTCAAGCCGTTCGTCTACGCGACGGCGATCGCGGCCGGCATCCCCGCGTCGGAGATCATCTACGACCAGCCGTACTACCTCGAGAACGTCGGCGGCGACCCCTACGCACCGCGCAACTTCGAGAATGACTTCAAGGGCCCCCTGACCCTCCGGCGGGCGCTGGCCCGGTCCATCAACGTCGTGGCCGTCAAGCTGGGGCAGCGCGTCGGCGAGGAGTCGTTCGCGCAGATGGCCGAACGCATGGGGGTCGCATCGAGCGTCCCGCGTGTGCCATCGGCGGCGATCGGCTCGATGGATGTGCGTCCGATCGAGATTGCCACCGCCTACAGCACCTTCGCGAACCTCGGCGTCCGCGTCTCCCCCAGGTCGATCCTCCGCGTGGAGAGCAGGGACGGCCGGGTGCTCTGGGAGAGCCGGGTCCAGCGCGAGCGGGTGCTGGAGCGCGACATCGCCTGGGTCGCCCAGTCCATGCTGCGGGACGCGGTGGACTGGGGGACCGGGACGCTGGCGGTGAGGTCCCGCTATGCGATTCCCTTCTCCGTACCGGTGGCGGGCAAGACGGGAACGACGAACGACGCGACCAACACGTGGTTCGTCGGATTCACGCCGGACCTCGTGACGACGACGTGGATCGGGCACGACCGGCCGCGGCGCATCTATGCGGGCGCCACGGGCGGGGGCACGGCGGCGCCGGTCGGAGCGGCGGTGCTGGCGCACTACTACGAAACGCACGAACACCCCGACGCGTGGGTGCGGCCGCCCGGCCTCGTCGAGCGTACGGTGAGTGAGACCACGGGACTGCTGTCCACGCGCTGGTGTCCGCTCGACGTGCGTTACGTCGAGATCTACCTCGAGGGGACGGAACCGACCGAGATGTGCGACGCGCATGGCCCGTGGAGCGCGCGGGTCCCCGTCCGTGGGAATTCCGCGCCGCACTAGCGGGCTTTTCGGACTAGCAGGCCTTCGGGCTCTGCTGCGGCCGGCTAGCCGACGATCCGCTCCAGGATCAGCGGTTGCGACGCGGAGGGTTCGGGAGAGATCCGAATCGCGTCCGTGAGACGGCGGGCGGCCATCGCGGCGCTGGCATCGTCCGCCGCGTGCACGGTGAGCAAAGACTCGCCTTCGGAGACCCTGTCACCCGCTCTGCGGTGAAACTCGAACCCCACTCTCGGATCGACCGCGTCCTCGACGCGCCGGCGGCCGGCCCCGAGTTCCACCGCGGCGAGCCCCACCTCGCGGGCGTGGACATCGAGCCAACCGGAGCCGGGCGATCGGAAGGGTTCGCGGATTGGGGCCGAGGGTAGGCGCCGAGGTTCGTCGGCCACCGCCGGATCCCCTCCCTGGACCTCGATGAGCCGCGCGAAGCGCTCGAGCGCCGCGCCCCGGTCCAGGATCACGCCGAGTTCCGCCCCAGCTCCTTCAACATCGGGTGCGCGACCGACGGCGACGAGCAATTCGGCGCCCAGCGCGAGGGTGACGGCGCGCAGATCCGCCGGTCCTCCGCCTCTCAGCGTCTCGATCGCCTCGCGCACCTCCAGCGCGTTGCCGACGGTGCAGCCCAGGGGGGCGTCCATTGCCGTGAGGAGCGCGCTCGTCCGCACCCCCTCGGCGGTCGCGAGGTGGACCATGGTGCGCGCCAACGTTCGCGCCTCCGCGCGGTCGGTGATGAAGGCGCCGCGTCCACACTTCACGTCGAGCACGAGCGCCCCGATTCCTTCCGCCACCTTCTTGGAAACAATCGATGCCGCGATCAAGGGTGGGGAGGGAACGGTCCCGGTGACATCCCGCAGGGCGTAGAGTCGTCCGTCGAGCGGCGCGATTTCCTTCGTCTGGCCGATCATCGCGCACCCGACCTCATCGAGAATGGCCCGGAACCGTACCAGGTCCACGGACACGTCGAAGCCCGGGATCGCCTCAAGCTTGTCCAGCGTCCCCCCGGTATGTCCGAGACCGCGACCCGACATCATGGGGACGCGAAGCCCGGCTTCGGCCAGAAGAGGCGCCAGAATGAGGGAGACCTTGTCGCCGACGCCGCCGGTCGAATGCTTATCGACGGCCGGCGGACCGTCCTTCGTGAACCGCAGTCGCGCCCCGGACTCGATCATCTCCCGCAGTAGCACCGAGAGTTCGGCGGGATCCAGTCCGTGAATGAACGCGGCCATGAGGAAGGCGGACATCTGGTACTCGGCGACGTCTCCTTCGAGATACGCGCGCAGGAAGTCCGCGAATTCGTCAGACGGGAGCCGTCCGCCGTCCCGCTTCTTCTCGATGGTCCGGGTCGGGAGCATGAGGCGCCAACCTTGTCCGGCCTCGGCCCCCTGTCTAGCTTTTTTGGCGATGATCTCCCCCACGCAGCCCCCTCCCGTGATCCTGCCGAGGTCGGTCCTCGCGGGTCTCTTTCATCGTTGCGCGAGCCTGGGCGATGCCGGCATTGCGGCGTTGATCGAGGCGGGGGACCGGACCGGCGCGGAGGCCGTCGCCCTGCTCGGCGACGCTCCGGACGCGCTTCCCGCAGTGGAGTTCTGGGCCTTCCTGGACGAGATCCTCCGGAAGGCGGGCCTCGGATCGATAGCGTTCAAACCGGGGGGAGGAGGGTTCGCCGCCATCGCCTGGCATGACTCGGTGGAGGCCACGGCGCCCGGGAATGTTCGCTGCCACTTTGGGACGGCGCTGCTGCGGGGCGTGCTGAGCCGCGTGGCGGGCCGCGCGGTAGAGGTCGCCGCGGTGCAGTGCGGCAACCGGACGGAACCATGCTGGTACCTGTTCGGATCCGCAGAAACGATCCAACGGGTGCTTGCCGACGGCCAATCGCGCGCCGGGGGCCGGGAGCACTGAGCACGGCCCGCGGTCGTTTGATGGCGCTCGACTATGGCCGACGCCGCATCGGAGTGGCCGTGACGGATCCGACCCGGACGATCGCGGCGCCTCACGGCGTGGTGGAGAGGTCTAACCGACGGGCGCCGGGGAGCGCGGTCCCGGCCGACCTGGCCGCACTCGTGGCGGAACTGGATCCCGCCGCCATCCTCGTGGGTATCCCCTTCTCGATGGATGGGACCGCGGGCGAGATGGCCGAAGAGGCGCGAGCCTTCGCCCGGGCTCTGGAGGAAGCGACGGGGGTGCGAACCATCGAGTGGGATGAGCGGCTGTCGACCGCGCGGGCGGAACGAGAGATCCTCCGCATGGATCCGCCTCGCGGCCGGCGGCGACGGAAGGGACGGACGGACGAGATGGCCGCGGCGCTGATGCTCTCCGCCTATCTGCGCAGCGCCCCCGCCGGCGCGTGCGTCCCGCGGGGCCCATGAGACGCCTGCCGAAAGGGACGGGTGGTCGTCTGCTCCTCGCCGCCCTCGCGGCACTCGCCCCCGTGGCATACGGGTTCTTCTCCGCCGAATTCCGCGGCCGCGGCATGCCCGATGGGTCGGTGGTCGAGGTCCTCATCCCGGATGGCGCCGCATCGCTCGAGGTCGCGGACGTACTCCGAGCGCAGGAACTGATCTTCCATCCCCGGATCTTCGACGCGTACGTGCGCCTGAAGGGTCGGGGGCGGCAGCTGAAGGCCGGCCGGTACGAGATCCCGCGCGGCGCCCCGTACCCGTATCTGCTCGAGGTGCTCCGAGCCGGGGCCGTTGTTACGACACCACTCACGATCCCGGAGGGTCTTCGGCTCCCGCAGGTGGCGGAGCGCCTGGCCGCCTATGTCGGCGATTCGACCGCGGCCGTTCTTGCCTATTTGACGGCTCCGGAGCGGGTTGGTGAGCTGGGCGTGCCGGGTCCCACGCTCGAGGGATACCTGTTCCCGGAGACGTATCGATTCGCCGATGGTGTCGGAATCCGGGTCATCGTGCAGGCGATCGTCGGACGATACGTAGGTTTCTGGGGGGCCGAGGAGCGAGCCCTGGCTGCAGCGCTCGGCCTCGATGAGCGCGAGGTCGTGACGCTCGCGAGCATCGTCGAGAAGGAGGTCCGGTGGGACGAGGAGCGTCCGGTGGTCGCGGGAGTCTACTGGAACCGCCTTCAGCGCGACATGCTGTTGCAGGCGGATCCCACGGTCCAGTACGCCCTCGGCGAGCCACGTGCGCGCCTGCTCTACCGCGACATCGACTCCGTCGCCGATCACCCCTACAACACCTATACGCAGCCAGGACTGCCGCCCGGGCCTATTGCTTCGCCGGGAGCGGCATCGCTTCGGGCCGCCCTCCAGCCCGCCGACCACGAGTACATCTTCTTCGTGGCGCGAAACGACGGCTCGCACGAATTCACCCGGACCCTGCGCGAGCACAACAACGCGAGAAACCGGATCCGCCTCGACCGCGAGTCGGCGGAACGCTAGGAGACAGGATCCGTGCCCGGCTCGCCCACGTGGGATGGCTGGCCTCTCATGGTAGTCACCCACCCGCAGCCCGCCTGCGGCCGTCCGCTCGAGCGGGTCGTGGCGGAATGCGTGGACGCCGGGGCGCCGGCGATTCAACTCCGGGACAAGACCGCGGACGCCCGGGCGCTTGCCTCGACCGCCGAGCGGCTCCGTGCCATCACGAAGTCTGCGGGCGCCACCCTGATCGTGAACGATCGTCTCGATGTCGCCCTCGCCACCGGCGCGGACGGCGTCCACCTCGGACCGGACGATCTCACCGTCTCCGCGGCCCGCAACATCGCCCCGCGCGACTTCATCATCGGCTACTCCAGCGATGATCCCGAGGAAGCCCGACGCGCCGCGGCTGCGGGGGCGGACTACCTGGGCGTCGGCGCGGTGTTCGGCACCCGCTCCAAGCCCGGCCTCGCCGACGAAGCGATCGGCCCCGACCGGGTTCGGCTCGTCCGGGAGGCCAGCCGTCTCCCCTGTCTCGGCATCGGCGGCATCACCCTGGAAAACGCCCGCGAGGTACTCGAGACCGGCGCCGGCATCGCCGTCCTCTCCACGGTAATGTCGGCCTCCGCCCCCGCCGCGGTCGTACAAGAGCTTCTTCGCATCGCCGGCGGAGGAGGAGGGTGTCGGCGCTAGCTTGCTGGTGAACGCCGCGGCCATGCCGAACGGCTGCGGAGCACTCCGTCGCGCGGACGCGCTGCCGCACGGGGGGCGGATCCGAGGGCGTTCAAGGCTGGCGCCAGCGCCGACACCCCCCTCCTCCGCCGCATCACCGAAGCGCTCACGCTACCGGAAGCTGGCGAGCCCCCACGCACGCCGGCACGGCCATCTGCCATCCCATCGCAGCGGCGACGGATGGGAGAGGGGAGCGTGGGCGGTGGCGCCAGCCTTGAACGCCCTCCAACCCGCCGACCTGCGGAGCCGCGGCCCCGCGACGGAGTGCTCCGCAGCCGTTCGGCATGGCCGCGGCGTTCACCAGCCAGCCACCGCCCACGCTCTCCTCTCCCACCCCACCTCGATGCAGAAAACGCCTCGCATCCGCAACGGACACGAGGCGTTTCCGACAAAGTCGCCGGCAGCGACCTACTCTCCCAGGGCGTCCCCGCCCAAGTACCATCGGCGCTGAGGGGCTTAACTGCTGGGTTCGGGATGGGACCAGGTGTTTCCCCCTCGCTAAAGCCGCCGGCAATCCGGGATCTGGCTCACGAGTCGAGTGCAGGGCGGTCGAGTGCGCTGAAGCGCTTATCGACCTCATATGAAGATATGGATCAAGCCTCACGGACGATTAGTACGGCTCGGCTGAGGCGCTCACACGCCTTACACCTACCGCCTATCTACGCAGTCGTCTCCTGCGGTCCTTCAGGCACCTTGTGGTGCGGGAGATCTCATCTTGAAGTAGGCTTCCCACTTAGATGCTTTCAGCGGTTATCCCTTCGCGACATAGCTACCCTGCGATGCCCCTGGCGGGACAACAGGTACACCAGCGGTCACTCCACTCCGGTCCTCTCGTACTAGGAGCGGCTCTTCTCAAATCTCCAACGCCCACGGCGGATACAGACCGAACTGTCTCACGACGTTCTAAACCCAGCTCGCGTACCGCTTTAACGGGCGAACAGCCCGACCCTTGGGACCTTCTCCGGCCCCAGGATGCGATGAGCCGACATCGAGGTGCCAAACCGCCCCGTCTATGTGAACTATCGGGGGCGATAAGCCTGTTATCCCCGGCGTACCTTTTATCCGTTGAGCGACGGCCTTTCCACACAGAACCGCCGGATCACTAAGGCCTGCTTTCGCATCTGCTCGACCTGTCGGTCTCGCAGTTAAGCTCCCTTATGCCTTTGCACTCTCCGCGCGATTGCCGACCGCGCTGAGGGAACCTTTGCGCGCCTCCGTTACCTTTTGGGAGGCGACCGCCCCAGTCAAACTACCCGCCTGACACTGTTCCCAGACCGGATCACGGCCCAAGGTTAGAATCCAGACATCGCAAGGGTGGTATTTCACCAGTGGCTCCACAGAACCTGGCGGCCCTGCTTCAATGCCTCCCACCTATCCTACACAGACGGTGCCCGAACCCAATATCAGGTTGTAGTAAAGGTGCACGGGGTCTTTTTGTCCTGCCGCGGGTACTCGGTATCCTCACCGAGACTCCAATTTCGCCGAGCTCTTGGTTGAGACAGTGCCCAAGTCGTTACGCCATTCGTGCAGGTCGGAACTTACCCGACAAGGAATTTCGCT